>CAYYCE010000092.1:0-8669 GCA_964469635.1 uncultured Kineosporiaceae bacterium | reverse complement strand
CACCTTTCGAGGACGAGGCGACCTGATTCCGCGGACGCCCTCGAGCGGTCCGCCGGGCCTTGCGGCCGCGGATCAGGCGTCGCTGGAGGCCTGCCACAGATTGATGCCGCTCTCCGCCGCGTGGCGGTCGATCTCGGCCAGCTCGGCGTCGGTCAGGTCGGGCCCGTTCAGCGCACCGACGTTGGCCTCGAGCTGTGCCACGCTGCTCGCGCCGACCAGGACGCTGGTCACCCGCTCGTCACGCAGCGCCCACGACAGAGCGAGTTGCGCCAACGACTGGCCACGGTGGGAGGCGACCGCGTCGAGCGCGCGGACCCGGCCGAGCGCATCCTCGGTCAGCATCGACCGGCTGAGCGCCCCACCGCGGGCCACCCGCGAATCGGCGGGAACCTCGTTCAGATAGCGATCGGTCAGCAGGCCCTGGGCCAGCGGCGAGAAGGCGATGCAGCCGATCCCCTCCTCCCCCAGCACGTCCAGCAGGCTCGGCTCCCCGGCCTCGACCCAGCGGTTGAGCATCGAGTAGCTGGGCTGGTGAATCAGCAGTGGGGTGCCCAGCGATCGTAGGATCGCCGCGGCCTCGCGGGTGCGTTCGGGCGAGTAGGAGGAGATTCCGGCGTACAGCGCCCGGCCGGAGCGCACCGCGGTGTCGAGGGCGCCCATGGTCTCCTCGAGCGGAGTGTCGGGGTCGACGCGGTGGCTGTAGAAGATGTCGACGTAGTCCAACCCCATCCGCTTCAAGGACTGGTCGAGACTGGCCAGCAGGTACTTGCGCGAACCCCAGTTGCCATACGGTCCGGGCCACATGTCGTAGCCCGCCTTCGTGGAGATCACCAACTCGTCTCGGTACGGCGCCAGATCGCTCGCCATGACGGCGCCGAAGTTGGTCTCGGCCGACCCGTAGGGCGGGCCGTAGTTGTTCGCCAGGTCGAAGTGGGTGACCCCGAGGTCGAAGGCCCGGCGGAGCACCGCGCGCTGCGAGTCGAGCGGGGCCGCGTCCCCGAAGTTGTGCCAGAGTCCCAGTGAGATCGCGGGCAGCAGCAGACCGCTGCGGCCGATGCGGCGGTAGGTCATCCGGTCGTAGCGATCGGCGGCGGCGAGGTAGGTGGGCGCAGTCATGATGGCAAGCCTCCCAGCGACCGCCGACACGGCGCGAACGGGACGCGACCGAGGCCCGGCCGGTCTGCAGCCGGGCCACGCCCGGACCCCGGTTGCGACGTAGGTCCCTTCCCGCGCGCACTAGGCTGAAACGGGAGGGCGTACAGCGCCGCCCCCACGAAACCGCCCTCGAAACCGTCCTGCCCGACTCATCCGTGGAGAAGCCCATGACCGTCCGCCGCGTCGCCCTGCTCACCGCCGGAGGCCTCGCGCCCTGTCTGTCCTCGGCCGTCGGAGGCCTCATCGAGCGGTACACCCGGCTCGCCCCGGATGTCGAGATCATCGGCTACCTCGACGGCTACGCCGGGCTGCTCGGCGGCCGCTACCTCACCGTCACACCCGAGGTCCGCGAGAAGGCCCACCTGCTGCATCGCTTCGGCGGCAGTCCCATCGGCAACAGCCGGGTCAAGCTCACCAACGTCGCCGACTGCGGCAAGCGCGGTCTGGTGCAGGAGGGACAGGACCCGCTGCACGTCGCCGCCGAACAGCTCACCCGCGACGGCGTCGACGTGCTGCACACGATCGGCGGCGACGACACCAACACCACCGCCGCGGACCTGGCGGCCTACCTGCACGCCAACGGATACGAGCTGACCGTGGTGGGCCTGCCCAAGACCGTCGACAACGACGTGATCCCGATCCGGCAGTCGCTGGGGGCGTGGACCGCGGCCGAGCAGGGCGCGATCTTCGCCAAGAACATCATCTCCGAGCACTCCTCCAACCCCCGGATGCTGATCGTGCACGAGGTGATGGGCCGCAACTGCGGCTGGCTCACGGCGGCGACCGCGGCCAAGTACCGCGAATGGCTCGACACCCTGGAGTTCGCCGGCTTCGGCAACGACCGCGCCGGCTGGGACGTCCACGCCGTGTTCGTCCCCGAGCTGGGCTTCGACCTCGAGGAGGAAGCGGCCCGGTTGAAGGCGGTCATGGACGCCAACGGCTGCGTCAACATCTTCCTGTCCGAGGGCGCGGGCGTGACCACGATCGTCGAGGAGATGATCGCCAGCGGCGAGGAGCCGCAGCGCGACGCCTTCGGCCACGTCAAGCTCGACACCATCAACCCCGGGGCCTGGTTCGCCAAGCAGTTCGCCGCGCTGGTGGGTGCCGAGAAGACGATGGTCCAGAAGAGCGGCTACTACTCCCGCTCGGCCCCGGCCAACGCCGAGGACCTGGCCTTGATCAGGCAGTGCGCGGACCTCGCGGTGGACGCCGCACTCCGCGGCGAGAGCGGTGTCGTCGGCCAGGACGAGGACGCCGGCGACGTGCTGCGGGTGTGCGAGTTCCCGCGGATCAAGGGCGGTAAGGCCTTCGACACCGACGCCCCGTGGTTCACCGACCTGCTCGCAGGGATCGGGCAGCCGAAGGGCGAGCCCGTCGTCGTCGAGCACTGACCGCACCCCCCACTCACGGACCGGCCGCGAGGCGGAGGTACCAGGGTTTCGGATCGTCTTCGGGCGGCGGGGGCGCGAGCCCGCAGCTAGGCTGCGGCGCGTACCGCCTCCGCATACCCAGGAGCGCCCGCCATGAACCTCGACGACGTCCTCGGCCAGCTCCCGATGGGCCAGATCGCCGACCCGCTCGGCGTCGACCAGGCGACCGGATCCGGCGGCGGGTTGGGCGGCTCGCTCGGCGACGTGCTCGGGGCCGGCCGTCGCTGACGGGCCTCACCGCGGGTCCGCCGGGATGCTGCTCGCCGAGCTGGTGGCCACCTCGACCGCGGTGGCGGCCCACCCGGGGCGGCGGGCGAAGGTCGACCTGCTCGCCCGGTGCCTGCGCGCCGCGGACGAGGAGGAGCTCGCCGTCGCCGTCGCCTGGCTCGGCGGCCGGCCCCGGCAGCGCCGTACCGGCATCGGATGGGCGAGGCTGCGTGACCTGCCGCCCGCGGCGCCGCAGGCCTCGCTCACCCTGCTGGGGGCCGACGCAGCGCTCGAGGCCTGCGCCACGGCCACCGGCGGCGGTTCGGCGCTGATCCGGCGCCGGCTGATCAGCGGCCTGCTGGCCGCCGCCACCGCGGCCGAGCAACGGTTCCTGAGGGAGCTGCTCTCCGAGGGGGTGCGCCAGGGGGCCGGGGCCGCCCTGGTCCTCGAGGCGGTGGCCGTCGACTCCGGGATCGAGGCCGCCCGGGTCCGCCGGGCGTTGACCTTCGCCGGCGACTTGGCCCCGGTCGCGGTCGCGCTCCGCCGTCGGGGCCGCGGCGCCCTGGCGGAGTTCGCGCTGTCCCCCGGCCGGCCTCTGGCCCCGATGCTGGCGCAGAGCGCACCGGACGTCGCGACCGCGCTCGCCCGCACCGGTCCCGCCGCGGTGGAGTGGAAGCTCGACGGCGTGCGGATCCAGGCGCACCGCGACGGCCGCGATGTCGCGGTGTTCACCCGCACTCTTGAGGAGGTCACCGACCGGCTCCCAGAGGTCGTCGAGGCGGTCCGGGCGCTGCCGGGCGGATCCCTCGTTCTGGACGGCGAGGCGATCGCGCTGGCCCCGGACGGTCGCCCGCTCCCGTTCCAGGTGACCGCCGCCCGCGCGGCGCGACGCGCCGTCCCACCGGCCCGGGCCGTGGTTCCGCTGAGCACCCGGTTGTTCGACGTGATGTACGCCGACGGCGAGGACCTGCTGGACCTCCCCGGATCACAGCGGCACGCTGTCCTGGCCGCACTGGCCCCCGCCGAGCTGGTGGTCCCCCGATGGGTGGCCGGGGACGAGACCGACGCAGACGGGGACCGCACGGCCACCGGCGCCGCCCGGTTCGCCGAGGCGGCCGTGGCCGCCGGACACGAGGGCGTGGTGGTGAAGTCCCTGGCCGCCCCCTACGCGATGGGACGTCGTGGCGCGTCGTGGGTGAAGGTCAAGCCCCGGATCACCCTCGACCTGGTGGTGCTGGCCGCCGAGCACGGCCACGGCCGCCGGACCGGGTGGCTGTCCAACCTGCATCTGGGCGCCCGTGACGAGGACGGCGACTACGGGCCACCGGGCGGTTTCGTGATGCTGGGCAAGACCTTCAAGGGGCTCACCGATGCCATGCTGGCCTGGCAGACGCAGCGGTTCGCCGAACTGGCGGTCGACGACGACGGCTGGGTGGTGACGGTCCGCCCGGAGGTGGTCGTCGAGATCGCCTTCGACGCGGTGCAGGCCTCCCCGCGCTACCCCGCGGGCATGGCCCTGCGTTTCGCTCGGGTCCTGGCACATCGTCCCGACAAGGCCGCGTCCGAGGCGAACACCGTCGAGGACGTGCGCCGCCACTTCCCCGGCCGGAACCCGGCCCCGTGAACCAGGAGGGCGATCTCGGTGGCGATCTCGGTGACCCTGGCCCTCGATCTGCGCGCCGCGGGACTGCGGTGGGACCCCGAGCCCGGGGACCGGTTCGTGCTGCCGCACCGCGACATGGACACCGAGGTGTTCGTGCTGTCGAACATGACCATCGAGGTGCACGAGTTCCCCGCCGGTTCGGTGATCGGCTTCAACGGGGTGGCCGAGTGGGCGCTGGACTCGATCGAGGCCGACGAGGCGCTGTGGCTGCCCTCGGAGGAGCAGCTGCGAGAGCGGCTGGGCGGGCTGTTCCGGCACCTGCACCGGGTCACCGACGCCGACCGGGCCCGGGCCGCGGTCACCATCCGGTGGGGTCGGGGGGAGCTCACGGTCACCGAGGACGACGCCGCGCAGGCCTACGGTCGCGCCCTGCTGGCGGTGCTCACCGAGGTGAGCGCCACGCGGTCGTGATCGCCGCCCGGGCCGATCCGCCCGCCGGGATCAGTTCTCGCCGCGCCCGCGACGCTCGTTCTCGGCCGCCAGGAACCGCTCGAGCTCGGCGCCGAGCTCGTCGGCGGTGGGCAGTTCCCCCGGCAGATCCCCGGTCGGCTCCTGTTCGGCGGCCAGGGCGTCGTACTGCTCCTCGAGGGAACGCACCACCGCGGTGACCTCCGGCTCGTCCGCCAGCTGCGAGGTGATCAGCGCCTGGACCTGCTCACCGGCGGTGGCCAGGGCCTGGGTCGGCAGCCGAAGCCCGGCCAGCCGGCCGACGGACTCCAGCAGCACCTGGGCTGCGGCCGGATACTCGTTCTGGGCCAGGTAGTGCGGAACGTGGGCGGCGAACCCCGCGGCGTCGCGGCCGGCCTCGCCGAGCCGCAGTTCGAGCAGGCCGGTCATGTGCCCGGGCACCTGGACCCGGCCGACCCACTGCCGATATCCGGACACCAACTCCGGCCGGGTGGCGTGTGCGGTGACCCCAACCGGGCGGGTGTGCGGGACCGCCATCGGGATGGCGTGGCCCCCGACGGACAGCCGCACGCGATAGTGATCGACCAGTTGCAGGACGGAGGCGGCGAACCGCTCCCACTGGATGTCGGGCTCGGGACCCACCAGGAGCAGGAACCGGGCCCCGGCGAGATCGCTGGCCAGGTGGAGGTCCAGCGAGGGAGCCTCATAGCTCTCCCAGTGGTCGCCGTCGAAGGTCATCACCGGACGCCGGGCCCGGTAGTCGTAGACCTGGTCGAGGTCGAAGCGCGCCAGCAGCCGGTGCTCCAACTGCGACAGCAGATGGTCGGCCGCCAACCGGCCGGCCTGACCGGCGTCGATGAAACCATTGAGGCAGAACAGCATGGCGGGCGCGTCCACCTCGCCGGGCGCCGGCTGGTCGTGGGCGAACTCGTACAACCCGCGGGGATCGAGCATGGGGCCAGGATATGTCGCCCCGAAGACGGGAGTGACCTTTGCGGCCACCGACGGCGTGGGTGGTGCGACGACGCGGACCGCCGCGCGACGGGGCAAACTTCAGCGGCTCGACCGGTTTCCCGCCAGGTCCCTGTGCCTAACTCCGGTGTCGGACTCCGAGGAGTCCATCCACTCGGTGCGTGGCTTTCGGTCACTTGCCTGGGTGAGCCGGTTCGAGCCGCCTCAATCACCCTGCTCCCTGAGCCACCCCAGTGTCCCGGGACTTAAGTCCCACGCTCGCGCGTGGCCGGGCCATCGCCGGTGGGGCTTGGCGACCACGTCCGGTCACCCCAGCGGCCGACACGCGCGTCGAGCCGGCCGGGCGGTCACGGCCGGATACCGTGGGTACTCCCCGTGTGGCACGGATTCGCGCCGACCTGGGCACAGATGTCGCACTGTCCGGACCCGCCGCGGTGACCCAGCGTCGAAGGTGACCCAGCGTCGAAGGTGGAGGGAGGGCGCGGATGAAGGGCTGGCAGCCCCGGATCTCGAGCGGCGCGTTCCTGATCCTCGTGTTCGTGCTGCTCGCCGCCATGCTGTGGAACCGGCAGCCGGGCCCGCCCCAGGCCAAGCCGTCCGACGCCGGCCGCGAGTTCGCCGCCGCCTGGGCCGACGGCCATCTCGACCGCGTCGACTACGACCCCGGCAGCGACCCCGATCCCGAACACGTCGACGCCGACGCCATCGCCGACGAGGTCACCGCGATGGTGAAGGGCCTCAACCCGGACGAGGACAAGGACCATCCGAAGACCGTCGAGGCCATCGGGACCCCGCGGACCATCGATACGCCCGAGCAGGATCTGCGGGTCGGCGACCGGCTGCAGACCCTGGAGGTCACCTGGGACCTGGGACACCAGCTCACCTGGACCTACCGGACCGAGGTCGCGCTGCGCACCACCGACGGCCGCGAACGGGTGCTCTGGCGGGCCAGCGCCGTCCACCCGGCCCTGGTGCGCGGTCTCGTCATGACCACCCAACGGCTGCGTCCCGCCCGGGCCCCGGTGCTCGACGCCTCCGGCGGGCTGCTGCCGAGCGGGCAGGCCGCCACCCTGGTCGGTTCCGTCGCGACCGCCACCGAGGAACTCGCCCAGAGCAGTCCCGACCGGATGGTGCCCGGTGACCGGATCGGCGTGTCCGGCCTCCAGCTCGACTACGACGCCCAGCTGGCGGGCACCGCCGGGATCGAGGTCGATGCGGTGCGGGCCGACGGCGAGACCGCACTGCAGCCGCCGGTCCGTCAGCTGTACGTGGTCCCCCCGGTCCCGGGCAGGCCGCTGCGCCTGACCCTGGATCCCGAGTGGCAGGCCCGGGCCGACGCCGCGGTGGCGGGAGCCACGACGGCCACCGGCGTCGTGGCCGTGGACGCCCTGACCGGGCAGGTGATCGCTGCTGCCAGCGGCGGCGGGGACGGCCGGGAGGTGGCGCTGCAGGGCAAGTACCCCCCGGGCGGGGTGTTCCGGATGATCACCACGCTCGCGCTGTCCCGCGCCGGGGTGGGCGCCGAGTCGGTCAGCGACTGCACGCCGGCCCTCATCGACCATCAGCGGTTCACCAACCCGGCGACCTCGGCCACCGGCATCTCGGTTCCGTTCCCCCGGGTCTTCGCGACCGACTGCCGGACGGCGTTCGCCCGCGCCGCCGCCGGGATGCGCGCGGCGGATCTGGACGCCGCCGCACGGGCCCTGGGCTTCGCGGTCGCCAGCAGCACGGGGGCCCGCGCCTTCGACGGGGTGATCACCACGCCGGACGACCCGCTGGCCGTGGTGCAGGACGCGCTGGGCGAGGGGACCACACTCGCCAGCCCGCTGGCCATGGCCCGGGTCGCGGCCACCGTGGCGACGGGCAACCAGCGCCCGCCGACACTGGTGCTGCCCGTGACGCCGAGCTCCCCGGCAGCGCCGCAAGCCGCCCTCAGCTCGATCGAACAGGGGCTGCTGGGTGGCCTGATGCGTGGCTCGGTCCAGACCGATCCGCAGCTCACCCCGTTGCGGTCGGCCTTCTCCGGCGACCTGGCCGCCGTCGCCGGCACCGCGGGCTACGGCCCGGCGGACAACGCTCGTGTCCACGCCTGGTGCGTGGGATATCGGGGAACGGTGGCCTTCGCCGCCTTTGTGGCGGGCACCACGCCCACCGGGTCGCTGGACCGGTTCCAGGCGCGGAAAGCGGCCGTCGTCGCGGCCCGGCTGCTCGGTGCCGACTGATCAGGCGGACCGCGACGGTCGATCGAGTGGCCCTCAGCCCCGGCGGCCCTCAGCCCCGGGGGCCCTCGGCCTCGGCGGCCACGGCGTCCAGGGCGGCGCTCCAACGAGTGGCCAGGGCGTCGATGTCGCTCTCGGTCGTCAGGTGCTCCTGGCGCAGATCGAGCACAGTTCCGTCGCCGTCGGCCCGCAGATCCAGTTCGACCATGGTCGCGGGGCTGTCCGGGGTCTCGTGCCAGGAGACCCGCAGCTGTTCAAGGGGGTGGAAGCTGCGCAGCACCCCGATGACGCCGTCGGCACAGTGATAGGCCTCGCCCTTCCCCCCGAGACGGGCACCCTCGCCGAGCAGAGCCTCGGCCCCCGCGTCGCTGACCAGGACCTCCCACACATGGGCCGGCGAGGCCGAGACGGCCCGCTGGACCCGCACGATGGGGGGCCCGTCGAGCTGCCCGACGGACTGTCCCTCCGATTCGCTGACGCCTGTTGACATTGCGCCTCCTCGTTCCGCTCCAACCGGTTCCGGTCGCGGAACCGGTCCCCCCATCAGAGCGCTCCCGATGGTCCGGGCACAAGTCCCCAGTTCCCCGGATCACTCGCCGTACCGGCCCGGTAGGC
>CAYYCE010000091.1:5592-8693 GCA_964469635.1 uncultured Kineosporiaceae bacterium | reverse complement strand
GAGGGCACTGGCCATCCGGCGGGCGCTCGTGGTGGGCAGCACGAGGACGGTGTCCACGACCGTGGCCGCCGGCCTGGCCCGGCTCGGGATCACCCGGACCTATCGGCTGGGCTCGACCGACGCGGCCACCACGGCCGCGGCCGTGGCGACCGCGTACTCCCGACAGATCAGCTCCGCCCGGGTGAGCGTGGTGCCGGCCGCGGGCGGGCTGTGGGCGGTCGTGGCGGCCGGACAGGCCCGGCTGACGCTGTTCAGCCAGGGGGCCGGCCTGCCGACGGCGACGACGCGGTGGCTGAACCGGCACCGCCGTGGCCGGATGGTGCTCGCCTCGGCCCCGACGCGGGCCCCGACCGCCGTGCTGCGGGCCCTCCTGGTCGCCTCGGCGTAGCCTGGCCCGCGTGCCGAGGATCGGGGTCGCCGCCGGGGTGAGCACGGTCGGCATCGCGGTGCTGGCGGCGATCCTCGTGCCCCTCGACGCCTGGACCCCCTGGCTCGCCTGGCCGGGGGCGGTGCTGATCGTGGCCGGCGCCTGGCGGGTGGCGCGTCCGGTCGCCGCCGCGGGCCGCAACCGGCTCGCCGGGTCGGCGACCGCCGTCCTGGCCCTGGTCTTCGCGCTCTGGAACGCCGTCCTGCACAGCGAACACGTCGTGCTCCGCCGTGACGGCGGCGCCTACGGCCTGTACACGCAGTGGATCGCGAACCATCACGGCCTGCCGATCCCGGTCGACCTGGCCGCCTTCGGCGGGTCGGCGGTCTTCGACATCCCCCGGTTCACCGTCGGCGCGCCCGCCTACTACCAGGTGCTGCACGGCACGGGCGCGCACCTGCAGGCCGAGATCGCGCCGCAGTTCCTGATCGGCGCCCCCGCGGTGTACTCCTTCGGCTGGTGGGCGGGCGCGGCCGCCGGGCGGCCGTGGACCGGGATGCAGGTGGTGCCCGCCCTGCTCACCGGGCTCGCCCTGATCGCCTTCGGCGCCCTGGCGTCCCGGCTGGTCGGTCCGGCCTGGGCCCCGGTGGCGGTGGCCGTGCTGGGCCTGTGCTACCCGGTGGTCTGGGTCTCGCGGACCACGTTCTCCGAACCCGCGGCGCTGGTGGCGCTGCTGGCCGGGCTGGTACTCGCCCTCGAGGCCGTGCGCACCGAATCGGCCCGGACGGCGTGGTCGGCCGGGGCGGTCGTCGGCCTGGCGGGGCTGATCCGGGTGGACGCCGTGCGCGAGGTGGCGCTCCTGGTGGCCGTCTGCGCAGTGCTGGCGGTGCGGGGCAACCGGGCGGGGTTGCCCATCGCCGGGGGCGCAGTGCTGGGCACGGTCGCGTCCCTGGGTTGGTGGTACACCATGGCGCGGCCCTACGTCACCGGGCTGTCGGGGTCCCTGCTGCCGCTGTTCGCCGGGACCGCCGCGATCGTTCTGGTCGGTGTCGTCGCGATGGCGCTCGCCCGTCGCCGCCCCGGGATCTGGTCGTCGCGATCGGCGCCCGCCGCGGCGGCGCCGCGGGTGGTCGCGGTCGCCGTCCTGCTGTTCGGGGTGGTGCTGGCCTCACGCCCGCTGTGGCAGGTGGTCCGCCAGGACCCGACGCTGCCGGTCTCGCGGTTCGTGGCCAGCCTGCAGCACGGTGAGAACCTGCCGATCGATCCGGGGCGGCTGTACACCGAGCACTCGCTCGACTGGGTCTCGTGGTACCTCGGCCGGCCCGCCGTGGTGATCGCGTGGGTGGTGTTCGCGGCGCTGGCGGGCCGGGCGGTGGGCTGGTGGCTCTCCGGGGCCGGCGAAGCGCCGGACTGGCTGGTGCCGTTCGTCGTCGTCGGCGGATCGGCCGTGCTGGTGCTGCTGCGGCCGGGGATCACGCCGGACCATCCCTGGGCCGACCGCCGGTTGGTGCCCACCGTCCTGCCGGGCGTGGTCCTGGCCGCCGTCGCCGGACTCGCCTGGGCCACCCGACGTTCGGCGCTGATCCGGCCCCGGGGACGGTGGCGCGCGCGAGGGCCGGGACGGATGCCGGCGGTGGTCGCCGGTCTCGGGGCGGCGGTGCTGCTGATCCCCGCGGCGTGGGCGAGCGCACCGGTGGCGCTGCTGGCGACCGAGCGGGGCGAGGTGGCGGCGGTCGACCGGGTGTGTCGGTCGTTGCGGCCGGAGGACGTCGTGGTCGCCGTCGACGGGGCGGACGACGGACGCGCCGAGCGGGCGGCGAACGAGTGGGTCCAGGTGATCCGGGGGGTGTGCGGCCACCCGAGCGCGGCGCTGCTGACCCGGGCGGCGCAGCTGCCGGACGCCGTCACCCGGCTGGCGTCGCTGGTGGCCGGTGCCGGCGGCCGGTTGGTCCTGCTGGCGGCCGCCGACGACGTCGCCCACTCCGACGAGGTGCTCGACCTGGCCACGTCGGCGCTGCCGGGGTCGGGCGTCGCCGAGCGCATCGACCCCGGCCGGCTGGACACGCTGCAGGACCGCCGGCTGCTCACCCGTCGTCCGCCGAACGCCGCGCGCCTGGTGATCGAGGTGGTGCTACAGCCGGTCGAGGTGGGCTGACGGGCCCACCTGGATCGGGACCCCACCCGGGTCAGGACCCCACCCGGGTCAGGACCCCACCCGGGTCAGGAGCAGGTCAGGAGCGGCGGCGGGTGGGGGTCAGCAGCGTCGGCGCCAGGGTGTGGATCAGCTCGCATTCCAGCGCGACGGTGTGGGCGCTGTCGCATCGGTCGTGGGCGGCCTTGGCGGCCTCCCGCGAGCAGGCCAGGAAGCGCTCGGGGTCCTGTTGCATCGCCACGATGCCGTCGGCGAGCGCACCGGCGTCCTCCGGCGGTGCCAGGATCCCCGCCTCGGGCGGCACGAACTCGGGGATCGCCGCCACGGCCGAGGTGATCGGTACCAGGCCGCTGCTCATCGCCTCGAGGCAGATCAGACCCTGGCTGTCCCAACGGCTGGGCACGAGGATCAGCCCGTGCCGCTGGTGCAGTTCGACCAGTTCGGCGGTCTTGACGAACCCCCGGCGGATCTCGATGTTGTCGTGGACCCGCAGCGGCTCGGTGATCTCGTCGAAGTACTGGCCGTCCCCGACGATGCTCACCCGCATGTCGGCGAAGTGCGGCGTGTCGGCCAGCCGCCGGA
>CAYYCE010000091.1:0-5582 GCA_964469635.1 uncultured Kineosporiaceae bacterium | reverse complement strand
CCGCCTCGGCGGCAAGGTCATTGGCGTAGTTGCGGGCCGAGAAGCTGCGCACCCACAGCAGGTTGCGGCGCTCCTCGGCCTCCCGCTCCCGGTACCGGAAGACGTTCTCGTCGACCAGGTTCGGGATCACCCGGCCGTTGCGCGCGGTGACCCCGGCGAACTGCTCGGCGAAGGAGCGCATGAAGTCCGAGACGAACACGACGTGCACGTCGTCGTGGGCGAACATCGCCGCCATGGTCTCCCGGCGGGCCCGGGCCACCCGGTCCAGCTCGATCTGGTTGAACTGCACGAACTCCGGGTCGTAGTTGAAGGCCAGGTCGCGCCAGCCGCGGGCCTCGTAACCGTGCACCCAGGCGATCGTCGGCACGGACCCCAGGAACGGCTGCACGGAGCGCCAGGTCTCGGGCTCCATGTGGTGGACGGCGATCAGGGCCGGTCGCATCCGGTGCAGCACCGAGGCCAGTTCGTCGCGGTTGGTCCGGTGTACCGGCACCCCGTCGTCCTGGGTGGTCTTGACGGCGCGGTCTCTCTGATCGGTGACCACCACCTCGACGTTGACGCCGTAGTCGGCGTACCGGCGCACCCGGGTGCGGATGAACTCGCCGCCGTAGACCCGCTTGCCGCCGGGGTAGAACGGGCAGACCACGACCACCTTGGGCAGCGGCGGGCGGATCCGGTACCTGATCCGGTCGTAGCCGCGCCGACCGCCCTTGAGCAGCTGCTGATCCAGCCGCATCCCGGCGATCATCGGGCGGAACCGGCTGACGATGGCGTTGTCGGCCCGGATCCGGGCCCGCCGCTCCTCCTCGATGGCGCCCTCGAGGGCGTTGAGGCGCTCCTGGGTCCGCGCCAGGGTCCGCTGCAGGTGGTCCAGATCGGCGATCAGAGCGCGTTCGAGCACGGTGCGCTCGGCGGTGCGGCCGTGCGTGAGATCCAGGACGGGGTCGGTGGGTCGACCGTCGGGGTCGGGCACACGAGCTCCTAGCGCAACTCGAGGATCAGGTCGATGAGCTTGTCGGTCTGCCCGGCCCGAGAGTACTCGCGGCGACTCGCCCGTGGGCTGTCCGAGGGTGTGTAGCGCGCCAGGAAGTCCTTCAGCGCGCCGCGCTCGTTGCGGACCCAGTGGACGTTGCCGAGGTGCTCGGTCAGGGTGTGGAGCTCCCCGGTGCGCGGCGTGCCGTCCGTGACGATCAGGATGTCCAGGTCGGCGCCGATGTAGTCGAACACCTTGGTGGTGTGCTCGAAGCCGGCGCCGTTGGTGAAGATCACGCCGAGGTCGGCCGCCGCGATCACCGGTCCGAGGTCGGCCGGGCTCAGCCTGCCGATCGACCGGACGCCGGGCAGCGTGGTCTCGGCCACGCGCGGATCGGGCGGGCCGACGTGGGTGAACCGCTGCCCCGTGGCGGTCACGGCCTCCAGCAGTGCCTCCGGATCGTGGCCCGCGTAGAGCCGCCCGGCCAGCACGAGCTCGGCGCCCCGCCGCACCCGGCCCGTGGGCCGGGCGCGGGCGGAGGCCTCGTCGTAGCCGTTGGAGATCACCCGCCGGATCGGCGATCGGTCGGGGCCGCAGATCAGGTCGAGACAGGTGTCGTTGACGGAGGTCACCGCGTCCGCGTGGCGCAGGTAGGACTCCAGCAGGCCTTTGAGCAGCGAGACCTGGGCCGGGTTGCGGGTCAGCCGCGGGTTGTTCGCCATCGGGTCGCGGAAGTCCAGGATCACCGCGCTGCCGCGGGCCTTGGCGTGCCGGGCCGCGCCGAAGCAGTAGAACGGGTTCCCCGTGAACAGAACGACGTCGTGCGGTTCCCCGGACGCCAGGGCGCGGTCGAGATAGGGCACCCAGGTCGCGGAGACGGCGTCGAGTCCGATGTGCTCCAGGGCTCCGGCGATCGCGTCGGCCTCGTCGCCGAGCCGGGCGTCCCGCCGGCTGATGCCGTGCCGTCCCAGGTCGGGCACGGTGATCAGCCCCGGCGAGCGCGGCAGGCCGTGGGAGGCGGTGAACACCTCGACGCTCAACCGGACGCCGCGGGCGCCGGCCAGGTTCTCCAGTTCGCGGCGCCAGTACTCGACCCGGTTGACACCGACCGATTCGCACGGTGCCGTGTAGTAGGAGACCAGGGCGAGTCGGATCGCGGGCGAACCGTCGGCGGCGACCTGGGGTGCGGCCCGGTCGGTGACGGCCTCGTGGATGGCGGCCAGCCGCGCACCCAACGGCGCGGTCAGCTCCTCGGCCTCGAAGATCAGGCCTCGCTGCCAGGCCGCGGGCGAGGGACCGTCCAGCAGCCGGGCCACCGCCCCGTTGACCAGCGGCCAGGCGCTGTTGTGCAGGGGCAGTTCGCCCCGGTAGAGCAGCACGTAGGGTGCGCCCAGGCTCTGCACGACGAACTCGGCCACGGCGTGGGTGTCGGGTTGATGGTCGACCAGGACCAGCGACGGCTGGCCGTGGGCCTCGACGGCGGCCATGACGTCCGGGGCCACGGCGTACCGCAGCCGGCCGGGTCCGGGGACCCCGTCGAGTCCCCGCCAGTACCGCAGCCGCACCCGGGACACCCGGATGCCGCTGGAGTCCTCGAGCCCGCTGCGGCGCAGATCGTCGTCGGTGATCGCGTCGCCGAGGATCATCAGGTGGCCGGTGGTGCCGCGCCGGCCCCGCCCATCCGGCCCGTCCGCTTCGTCGGTGACCTCGCAGATCGACAGGTCGCGCGCGGCGACGACGGCGTCCACCCTGTTGGCTCCACATCCGGCGCGCCCCGGGAGGCGTCGCACTCAGTGCTCGGCTGACTCTTCTCCGTGAAGGAGTGTGTCATGGCCGCCACGGTGACGTGGTGCGTACGGGAGGTTACCGGCCGTTCGTCGAGCCCGGTCAGAAGATACGGACCCGGTCCTCGGGGGACAGCCACAGCCCGTCGCCGGGCACGGTGGCGAAGGCGTCGTGGAACGCCGACACGTTGCGCACCACGTTGGCCCGCAGATCGGCGGGGGAGTGCGGGTCGATCGCCAGCAGCCGGCGCGCCTCCTCCGAGCGGACCAGGGTGCGCCAGATCTGGCTCCAACCGAAGAAGAACCGCTGCTCGGCGCTCCAACCGTCGAGTTCTCCGCCGCCGCCGGCGATCCGGTAGGCGGACAGCGCCATCTCCAGACCGCACAGGTCGCCGATGTTCTCCCCGACCGTGAGCGCGCCCTTGACCCTCTCCCCGGGCACGTCGCGGGGGGAGAGCCCGTCGAACTGGGCGATCAACCGGCCGGCGCGTTCCTCGAACGCGGCCCGGTCCTCGGCCGTCCACCAGTCGATCAACGCCCCGGTGCCGTCGTAGCGCGAGCCCTGGTCGTCGAAGCCGTGGCCGATCTCGTGGGCGATCACGGCGCCGATGCCGCCGTAGTTCGCCGCGTCGTCCGCCTCGACGTCGAAGAAGGGGGGCTGCAGGATCGCCGCCGGGAAGACGATCTCGTTGAGTGTCGGGTGGTAGTAGGCGTTGACCGTCTGCGGGGTCATCAGCCACTCGTCGCGGTCCACCGGTCCGCCGATCTTGGCCAGCTCCCGGTCCGTGTCGACCGCGTTGCCGCGCCTGACGTTGCCGATCAGGTCGCCGGGCCGGACGTCGAATGCGGAGTAGTCGCGCCAGGTGGGCGGGTGACCGATCTTGGGACGGAACGTGGCCAGCTTGTCCAACGCCCGGGCGCGGGTCTGCTCGCCCATCCAGTCCAGTTCGCCGATGCGCAGGCGGAACGCCTCGATGACGTTGGCCACCAGCGCGTCCATCCGCTCGGCGGCCTTCGTCGGATAATGCTCGGCGACGTACATCCGACCGGCGTCCTCGCCGACCAGTGCCTCCACCAGGCCCACGCCGCGCTTCCAGCGCTCGCGCAACTGCGGCACACCGGACAGGGTGCGGCCGTAGAAGTCGAAGTCGGCCTCGACGACGTCGTCGGCCAGGAAGGCGGCGAAGGCGTTGATCAGCCGCAACGTCAGCCAGGCCCGCCAGTCGGCGACGTCCACCTCCGTCAGCAGGACGCCCATCGCGGTCAGCACGTCGGGCTGGCGGGCGACCACGTGGGCCAGCGCCTGCTCGGGGGCGCCGACGCCCTCGGCCCAGGCGGACCAGTCGAAGCCGGACGTGCTCGCGACCAGGTCGACGTGGTCGAGCCGGTTGTAGGCCTTCACCGCGTCGCGGGCGGTCACCTTGTCCCAGTGGGCGGCGGCGATCCTGGTCTCCAGGGCCATGATCCGGTTCGGCACGTCCGGGCCCAGGTCGAGGCCGGCCTCGACCAGGGCGGGCCCGGCCAGGTCGAACATCCGGGCCAGGTGCTGCAGGTACTTCCCGCGCAGTTCGGCGTGCTGATCGGCGCGGTAGTACTCCTCGTCCGGCAGACCGATCCCGCTCTGGGTGAGGTAGGCGATCTCGACACCGGGGTCGCCGGCGTCCGCGCTCACGAACGCGCCGATCAGCCCGCCGGCGCCGTGTCGTTGCATCCGGCCCGAGGTGCGGACGACGTCGGTCGCGGTGGCGACGGCGGCGATCGCGCGCAGGTCCTCGATCAGCGGGGACCAACCGAGTTCGGCGACCCGGTCGGTGTCCATGAAGCCGCGGTACAGCGCGCCCACCCGCCAGGTCGGGGTGTCGGTCTGCGGCGGGTCCGCGGACCCGACCTGGTCGGCCGCGGCCTCGACGAGCTGGCGGACGGCGACCTCGCTGGCCTCGCGCAGCTGGTCGAACGAGCCGTACCGGGCCCGGTCCTGCGGGATCTCCGCCGTCGCCAGCCAGTGTCCGTTGACGTGGCCGAAGAGGTCGTCCTGGGCGCGGATGGTGAGGTCCATGGTGCTGCTGTCGATTCCGGAGCGCATGGGCGACACCGTAGAGGACTGCGTCGGGCCGGGCGCTGCGACCGCTCGGTCGCACCAGGCGGCCCGGTGGCATCGCTCGAGAGTAGCCTCGCCCCTGTCATGGAGACCGAAGCCGCCGAGCCCGCCGAGCTCACCGCCCCCACCGTCAGCGTCGTGCTGCCCTGCTACAACGAGCAGGACCACGTCGTCGCCGAACTCGAGCGCATCACCGCCGCCCTCGACGCCAGCGATCTGAGCTACGAACTGCTGGCCATCGACGACGCCAGCACCGACGGCACCCTGGCGGTGCTGCGCGAGAACGCCCCGCGGTTCCCCCACGTGCAGGTGATCGCCTTCCGGCGCAACGGCGGCTCGGGCACCGTGCGCCGCATCGGCACCCAGATGGCGCGCGGCGAGGTCGTGGTGTGGACCGACGCCGACATGTCCTACCCCAACCAGCGCATCCCCGAACTGGTCCGGATGCTGCTGCAGGACCCCAGCTACGACCAGGTGGTCGGTGCCCGGACCACCGAGGAGGGCAGCCACAAGTGGCTGCGGCTGCCCGCCAAGTGGTTCATCCGCAAGGTCGCCGAGCGGCTGAGCAACCAGAGGATCCCCGACCTGAACTCCGGGCTGCGGGCGTTCCGGCGCCCGGTCTCGCTGCCCTACCTGCGGCTGTTGCCGGCCGGGTTCAGCTGCGTCACCACGATCACCCTGGCGTTCCTGTCCAACCAGCACGACATCAAGTACGTGCCGATCGAGT
>CAYYCE010000090.1:0-8869 GCA_964469635.1 uncultured Kineosporiaceae bacterium | reverse complement strand
CGCTGGACCTACGTACGGTCTCGAGCAGAAGGCGCTGAGCCACCGTCCACCTTTGCTCGAGCTCGGGTTCAGCCAACAGGGCGCAACGCTCCGCGACGCCGTGATCGATCTGCGGGTTTGGACATGAGGCGGCCCATGGCGAACGCCGCGGTGGTATCGACGGTGCTGCTGGTAATGGCGGAGTCAGATATCCCAACCCTCGGAATGCCCCGTCCAGGGCCGGCCGCCGCGACGACGATCGCGCGCAAGCGAGCGGTGTTCTTCAATGCCTTGGAGCTGGCGGTCGAGCGTGGCCTGCTCACCGTCAACCCGCTGACCCAGATCCGCTGGAAGACGCCGAAGGCCCCTGAGGCGATCGACCCGTCATGCGTGGTCAACCCCGAGCAAGCCGTCCGCGACGCCCTCAACGGCATCGCCTGGATGCCACCCCGAAACACCACCGCATCCGCTCTCGCGGCGTAGCCGCTCAGCCAGGTACCCCTGGCTGGTTACGTCTTCAACCACGGTCTGGATGACGGAGTCGGTTCCTTCGTCCGGGTGGGGGCTCGGCTCGCCCGGACCGCCACCGGTCTTGTGCGTATGTGAATAGTCGGTGAGGATGGTGGATTCGCGAAGAGGGGAGAGCGCGATGACGACTTTCGTTCTGATTCACGGTGGCTGGGGTGGTGGGTTCGAGTGGGACGAGGTCAGGCCGCACCTGGAGTCGCGCGGTCATGACGTCGTTGCGATCGATCGGTTGACCAGCGTGGCCGACAATCCTGCGGCTCTGGGTGACCTGGCGAGCGACGCCGCGCTCGTCCGGTCAGTCCTTGATGGCATTGACGGGCCGGTGGTTCTGGTGGGCCGCTCCTCGGGTGGCGTGGTGGTCACCGAGGTCGCCGACCACCCCGCCATCCGACACAGCATCTACGTGGCCGCCTTCTGGCCACCTCGTGGTGCGTCCCTGGCCGACCTCGCTGGAGACGGCCCGCTTCCGCCGTGGACCGTCGTCCGGGACGACGGCGCGGCGGGACTCGTCGACGACGCCGAGTTCCTGCACCAGACCTTCGGCCACGACGTGGATCCGCAGAGGTACGCCCGGTACGCGGAGCATTTCGCGTTGCAGTCGATGACGTTCTTCGTCTCACCGTGTTCGGCTCCGGACCGCACCCACCCCACCACGTACGTCGTGTGCACCGAGGACCACTGCATCCCGCCGCAGGCCCAAGAGGCGATGGCGCAGCAGGCCAACCACGTCGAGCGGTTGGCATCGGGGCACAGCCCCATGTGGTCGATGCCCGAACAGGTCGCCGCGGTGTTGGACGCCGCGGCGACCTGATCGGTCCGCTCCATCCACGCATGGGCTGCTGCGGCCCTGGTGGGTCACCACTGACCTGCTGCACAGGCCATGCAGGGTGCCTGTTGTCGGTAGGTCGCCATCAGTTCGCCGGCCCAGATGCGCTGGTCGGCGATGACCTGCTCGATCGGCTCGCCGCGCAGGTCGACCTGCTGGTCGGGCAGACCGCCCGGCTGCTGGGGCTGGGATCCGAGATCACCGCACCGGACGCCGGGACGAACGCGACCGTGCTGGACGGGTACGTCGGACCGGGATACGCCGAGCCGTCCGCGGGCTCGACCGACGCCCTGCGGCTGATCGCCCACACCGAGGGAGTGATCGTCGACCCGGTCTACAGCGCCAAGGCGCTGCATGCGCTGCGCGAGGCGGACGGCGACGGGCCGGTGGTGTTCTGGCACACCGGCGGGATCCCGGCGCTGTTCGCCGTCGGCGGGCGCTGACCGCCGTCCGGGGCCGGGTCCCCGGCTCAACCGTTGTCGGGCAGGCGCACGGCGAGCACCGGAACCGGGCTGTGCAGCAACAGGTCCTGGCTGGTGCTGCCCAGGAACGCCTTGCCCACGGGGCTGCGCCGGCGCAGGCAGATGACCAGCCGCTCGACGTCCGGCCGGCCCGACAGGTGGGTCAACACGGAGTCGCTCGGGGAGGTGGCCGAACCGTCCAGGATCTCCACCCGCAGGCCGTCGGGCAGGGCGGAGTCGTCGAGCGGGTTCAGGGTGAGGTTGACCACCACCAGGCCGGAACCGAACCGCTGGGCCTCCGCCACGCCGACCGCCAGGGCGTGCCGGCCCTCCGGAGTGTCCGAGACGACCACCATGACGCTCTTCACGACGCACCTCACCGGGACGGGACCGGCCGGCCCTGGCCTTGGGTTCGGCCGGCGGCGACCCCGTCACTCTGTGCCCGGGTCGTACCGGACCTCTCCTCGCGGCGGCGCACCGCACCACCGGATCGGAGCCGATCCGTGCTCGGAGCGCGGCCGGATAGCGTGCCGGGATGAACACCGTCGCCAGGCCGGACGACCCGGACGACGCCGCCGGACCGGCCACGGTCGCCGAGCGGCTGCGCGACCAGTGGCTCACCGGGCGCCCGGGCCGCGAACCGGTGGACGTGGTGCGCCACCTGCTCGCCGTCCAGGCCCAGGACCTGGTCGGTGCCCGGCTCGCCGTCCGGGCCCGGTCCAGGGGCCTGACCGCCCGGGACGTCGACGCGGCCCTGGAGCGGCGCGAACTGGTGGTCACCTGGCTCAACCGCGGCACCCTGCACCTGGTGACCGCGGCGGACTACCGCTGGCTGCACCCGCTGACCGCGCCGCGCACCCTGACCGGGGTCACCCGGCGGCTGCGGCAGGAGGGCGTCGCGCCGCAGCAGGCCGAGCGGGGCCTGGCGACGGTGGTCGAGGCGATCCGGCACGAGGGGCCACGCACCCGCGCGCAGCTGAGGGCCTGGCTGGACGACGCCGGCGTGCCCACCGCCGGGCAGGCGCTGATCCATGTGCTGGCGGCCGCTTCGCTGGCCGGACTCATCGTGCGCGGACCCGTCGTCGGCGCCGAGCAGGCCTACGTGCTCGTCGAGGAGTGGCTCGGGCCGGCGCCGGCAGCCGATGACCGGGCGACGGCACTGGCCCGCCTGGCCACCAGGTACCGCGCGGGTCACGCCGCCGGGAGCGCGGCGGATCTGGCGGCCTGGGCCGGGATCACCGTCGGCGACGCCCGGGCGGCGACGGCCGCGGCGCAGGGCCTGCCCCGCGGCGACCGGCCACCCCCGGCCCGGGACGCCGTGCCGGACCCGGTGTTGCTGGGCCCGTTCGACCCGGCGCTGCACGGCTGGCCCGATCGGAGTTGGCTGCTCGGTCCGTACCGGCAGGTGGTGACGACGAACGGGATCTTCCGGCCCACCGTCGTGGTGGCCGGACGCGTGGTCGGCACCTGGACCCGGCCCCGCGGACAGGTCGAGCTGTCGCTGCTCGAACCGGTCGACGACCCGGCACTGCGGGCGCTGAGCGACGACGGCACCGACGTCGCCCGCTTCCTGGGCACCCGCGCCTCATCCTGACGGCGCCCGCGAGCGGCCGGCACGCCCGACCCGAACCCTCAGGCGTCGATCAGGATCCGCAGCGCCCGGCGCAGGCGGTCTGTCCACCAGGCGCGCCGTCCGGGATCGGTCAGGGCATGGCGCTCGAGCAGGTCCGGGTCGGGGGTGGGCGGGAGGCGGGGAACCGGGAGCAGTCCGGCCCGCGGGAGGAGGGAGGCGCTCGCTGCGACGGTGTCGCCGCGCAGCAGGGACACCGTCGCGAGGCCGCAGGCGTGGTCGAGCCGCGGGAGTGCACCGGCGAGAGCGACCTGGGACGCCAGGCCGACGCTGGTCTCCAGGGCCGAGGAGATCACGCAGGGCAGCCCGGCCGCCTCGGCGACCGCCAGTGCCCGGCGCACGCCGCCCAGCGGGGTGCACTTGATCACGGCCACGTCGGCGGCGCCCGCCACGGCGACCCGCATCGGGTCCTCGGCACGGCGGATCGACTCGTCGGCGGCGATCGGGACGCCGACCCGGCGGCGGACCGCGGCCAGTTCCTCGATGGTGGCGCAGGGTTGCTCGGCGTACTGCAGCCCACCGGCGGCGGCGTCCAGCGCGGTGATCCGGGTGACGGCGGTGTCGACGTCCCACGCGCCGTTGGCGTCCACGCGGATCGCCCCCGCCGGGCCGAGGGCGTCCCTGACCGCTTCGAGCCGGGCCAGGTCCTCGGGCAGCGAGCCGGGGTGGTCGGCGACCTTGACCTTGGCGGTCGTGCACCCGGAGGCGGCGACCGCGGCGTGTGCCCGCGCCGGGTCGACGGCCGGCACGGTCACATTGACCGGGACGTGCTCACGGACCGGCGCGGGCCAGCCGAGGACGGCCGCCTCCAGGGCGGTGAGCAGCCACCAGGCGCAGGTCCGGTCGTCGTAGTCGGTGAAGGGGCAGAACTCCCCCCAGCCGGCCGGACCCTGGAGCAGCAGCCCTTCTCGGACGCTGATGCCGCGGAACCTGGTGGTCAGGGCGATCGCGTAGCCGGGCGCCCGCTCGACGTCGAGGTCGCGGGCGAAGGCGCGGAGCTCGGCGGGGACCAGGGGTGCGTCCGACTCTCCGGTGCGCGGCGGCATGCGTTCGGTTCCTCCGGTCGGGACGTGGCTGGGCCGGCACCACGGAGCCTGCCAGACCGGGGCCGCCGGACCGCAGCCTGCCAGACCGGGGCCTGCCAGACCGGGGCCTGCCGGACCGGGGCGTGCCGGCTCAGGCCTGGGGCCCACCTCCCGCGCGCCCGGGTGCCCGCGCGATGTCGGCGGCGATCCGGCGGGCCTCGATGCCGATCTCGCGCAGCATCCCGGCCGGGGACACGGACATCCCGCAGAAGTACAGCCCGTCCGGACCGGAGCCGACGCCGGAGCGCAGCGGGTTCCCGGTCCGGTCGCAGACGGCCTGCCAGCCGGCCAGAAAGCCGTCCACCCCGGCCCGGTAGCCGGTTCCCAGCACGACCGCGTCGACGGCCAGCGCCGAGCCGTCGGCGAAGACCACTCCGCCGGCGGTGAACCGGTCCAGGTCACCGTGCACGGTGATCCGCCCGGCCCGCAGTTGCGCCATCGTGCCGACGTCCAGCAGCGGGACCTGCCGGTGCCGGACGATCTGGGTGTTCGGCCCGTACGGCAGCTTGCGCAGGCCGACCTCGGCCAGGTCGCCCACCCGGAGCCGGATCACCGGAGCGGCCAGGGCATCGGCCAGGCCGGGCGGCAGCCGGCGCAGCAGGATGCCCAGTTGCAGCACCGGGATCAGCCCGAACACGTCCCGCGGGATCACGTTGACCGCGGAGCGGACGCACAGGTGCACCTCGGCTCCGTGCTCGAGCAGATCGAGGGCCTGCTCGCAGGCGGAGTTGCCGAAGCCGATCACGAGGACGGTCCGGCCGGACCACGGTGCGCCGCTGCGGTACTCGCTGGAGTGCAGCACGTCCCCGCCGAACCCGTCCATCCCCGGCCAGGACGGCCGGACCGGTACCCGGGTGCGCCCGGTGGCGACCACCACCCGCCGGGAACGCCAGACCCGGTCCGGGGTGACCGCCTCCCAGGCACCGGCCACCGCCTCCAGGCGGCTGACCGGCTGGCCGAAGTGCGGCCGCAGGCCGAAGTGCTGCTGGTACCGCTCGAGGTAGTGCACCACCTGTTGCCGGGACGGGTACCGGCCCCAGCGGCGCGGCATCGGCAGGCCGGGCAGCGCCGAGGCCACCCGCGGGGTGTGCAGGTGCAACCGGTCGTAGTGCCGCCGCCAGGCTCCGGCGACGGCGTCCTCGGCCTCGAGCAGTTCGAAGGGCACGCCGGCCCCCCGCAGTTGCGCGGACACGGCCAGCCCGGCCGCCGACGCGCCGATGACCAGGACCTCGGTGTCATGCCTCATCGCCACTCCCCTCCGCCGGCCGGTCGAGGCGGCCTTGCGAACGCGGTCCGCCCCGTCCCGGGGCCCGCGGCCCCGGAGCGCGGCTCCCGGGCGGCATCGTCGCAGCCCCCGATCCGATGCGTGACATCCTCGACGCGGGAGGTCGGATGGCAGCGAGGACTTCACCCGGGTCGCGCGTGGCGGCCCGGGTGCGGATGGCGCAGCCGGCGGGTCGCTGGGTGCTGCTGGCCACGGTGCTCGGGTCTGGGATGGTCATGCTGGACGCGACCGTGGTCAACGTGGCGCTCAACCGGATCGGGGAGGATCTGGACGCCGGGCTGGCCGGCCTGCAGTGGACGTTGAACGGGTACACGCTCACCCTGGCCGCGTTCATCCTGCTGGCCGGCTCGCTGTCGGACCGGCTCGGGCGGCGCCGGATGTTCCTGATCGGGATCGTGTGGTTCGCCGCGGCGTCCATGCTCTGCGGGCTCGCCCCCGACATCCGGACGCTGATCGCGGCCCGGGCCCTGCAGGGGGCGGGCGGCGCCCTGCTGACACCCGGCAGCCTGGCCATCATCTCGGCATCGTTCCACCCCGAGGATCGGGCGCGGGCGATCGGGGCGTGGTCCGGGCTGGGCGGGCTCGCCGCCGCGATCGGCCCCTTCGTCGGCGGCTGGCTGATCGGTCTCGGGTCGTGGCGCCTGGTGTTCCTGATCAACGCGCCGCTGGCGGCCGTCGTGGTCGCGGTCGCCGTCCGGCACGTCCCCGAGACCCGAGACCCGGACGCCGCCGGCCACCTGGATCTCGCCGGGACGGTGCTCGGGGCGCTCGGCCTGGCGGGCGTCACCTACGCCTCGATCGCCGCCGCCGGCCAACCGGTCTCGACCGGTCCGGTCTCGGCGGCCGCCGTCGGGGTGGCGGCGCTGGGCGGCTTCGTCGCGGTGCAGCGGCGCAGCGCCTCGCCGCTGGTGCCGCCGGACCTGTTCGCCTCCCGCCAGTTCACCACCGCCAACCTGGTCACCTTCGCCGTCTACGGTGCGCTGGGAACGGCGTTCTTCCTGCTGGTGCTGCAACTCCAGGTGGTCTCCGGGTTCGACCCGCTGGTCGCCGGCACCGCCCTGCTGCCGGTGACCGTGATGATGCTGACCCTGTCGGCCCGCTCGAGCGCGCTGGCCGAACGGATCGGGCCCCGGCTGCAACTGAGCACCGGACCGGCGATCGCCGCCGCCGGCCTGCTGCTGACCCTGCGGATCGGGCCGGCGGCGTCCTACTGGCTGGACGTCGTCCCGGCGACCCTGCTCTTCGGGCTCGGCCTGGCCACCCTGGTCGCCCCGCTGACCGCCACGGTCCTGGCCGCGGCCCCGGCCGAGCACGTCGGGGTGGCCTCCGGGGTGAACAACGCCGTCGCCAGGGCGGCCGGGCTGCTCGCCGTCGCGCTGGTGCCCACCCTGGCCGGGCTGGACGGCGCCGACTACCGCTCGGCCGCCACGTTCGACGCCGGGTTCCGCAACGCCATCGCGCTGTGTTCCGGGCTGCTGCTGGTGGGCGCGCTGATCGGCGCCGTGGGGATCACCAACCGGCCGCCGGCCGCGGCGCGCGCCGGCACCGCCGAGCCCGAGAGCACGCAGGCCCGTCCGGCCACGGACGGGTCGGCACCCGCCCGGAGCTACTCGTGCCCGCTCGACTCGCCGCACGCGGAGAGCCGGGGCCTGTGACGGCGGGGGGCGGCGGACCGGACCCGAGGCCAGTCGCCTCAGGTCGGGTTGCCGTGGATCCGGACCGGGGTGATCAGTACGGCCGCGCGCCCACCCACGACGGTGGTCCACTCCCATCCGGACCGTCATCCAGGGTTGGTGGCATCGTTCCTCCGGATCCGGGCCGGACGTCGTGCACGACTCCAGACACCGGCGCCGGACCTCGGGTCCGTCGCGACCGGCAACGGGCGGATACTCGGTGCCGTGCTGCGCTCCTCGCGTCTGGTGGGACGCGACCGCGAGACCGGGCTCCTGTCCCGGCTGACGGCGGCGGGCGGCCCCGGACCGGCGGCGGGCGGGGGCGCCGGCCACGGCGGGGTCGCCGTGGTGTGGGGCGAGCCGGGGGTCGGCAAGTCGGCTCTGGTGCGGTCCGTCGTGCCGGCCGACGGCTGTGTCGTGGCCCGGACCTCGCCGTCCACGGCCGCGTCCGGCCCCGTCGACCCGGTCGTGGAACTGGCCCTGGGCCTGGTGGATCGGGGCGCGTCGACGGACTCCCCGGCGCTCGGGGTGTACCGGGGGGCGATCGAGGCGCTGCTGCCGGAGCTGTCCGGCTCCCCCGCGACCTGGTCGGGCGACCTGCCGCAGCCCGTGGTGCTGGCCGACTCCCTGCTGCGGCTGTGGGCGACGCTGCCGGTGCCGCGCCGTCCGGTGTTGGTGGTGGAGGACCTGCACTGGGCCGGCGAGGTCACCTGGGCCGTGACGCGCAGGCTGTGCCGGCGGTGCCCCGCGGCCGGTGCCACGCTGGTGCTCACCTCGCGCGCGGAGGGCCCGTGGTGGCCGGAGGCGCACGCCCTGGTGCGCTCCGGCGAGGCGGTCGGCATCGAGTTGGGCCCGCTGGCGGCGGAGTCGGTGCCCCTGCTGGTCGCCGACTGCCTCGGGGTCGGCGCGGGCGGGGTCCCGGCGGGGTTGGTCGACCAGGTCTCGGCCGCGGGCGGCCGGCCCCTGCTGATCGAGGAGGTGCTCTCCGACCTCGAACGAGCGGGGGCCCTGCAGCACGGACCGGACGGCTGGCGGTTCGCGGGCGGGCAGGTCGTGCCGGCCTCCCTGGCCCAGGTGGTGGCCGACCGGCTGAGCCAGTTGGACGCCGACGGCGTTCGGGTCGTGGTCCGGGCCGCCGTGCTGGGCGCCCACCCACAGCCGCACCTGCTCGCGGCGTCGTTCGCGACCGACGTGCGGGCGATCGCCGCGCCGCTGACCGCCGCCGCCCGGCTGGGCCTGCTCGAACTGGAGGCGTCCAGCGGGCGGCCCGGGTTCCGGCACGAGTTGCTGCGCGAGGCCGTGCTCGGTGGCGTGCTGCACGCGGAGCGGGTCGACCACGCCCGGAGGTTGTTCGAGGCGGTGGTCGGCCGGTCGGCCACCGGCGACCCGACCCTGTCCGAGG
>CAYYCE010000089.1:7358-8961 GCA_964469635.1 uncultured Kineosporiaceae bacterium | reverse complement strand
GCGATCTCGGCGTCCGCGGGCGGCACGATCTGGACGCCGTCGCCCTCGGACGTCGTGAGCGAGCCGCCGAGGTAGACCTTGTACCCGTTGTCCTGCGCCGGGTTGTGAGAGGCGGTGACCATGACACCGGCGTCGGCGCCGAGGTGGCGGACGGCGAAGGCGAGGATCGGGGTGGGCAGCGGCCGGGGCAGCACCATGGCCTCGATGCCCGCGCCGGCCATCACCGCGCAGGTGTCGGCGGCGAAGACGTCCGAGTTGTGGCGGGCGTCGAACCCCACCACGACCCGTGGCGTCCGGTCCCGCGGGACGCCGGCGTTCAGGTGGGCCGCCAGACCGGCGGCCGCCCGGATCACCACGACCCGGTTCATCCGGTTGGGGCCGGCGCCGAGCGCCCCGCGCAGACCCGCGGTACCGAACTCGAGCGGTCCGGCGAACCGGTCGGCCAGATCGGCCACGGCGGCGGCGTCGCCGGCCCCGGCCGCCTCGATCACGGCGTCCAACTCGGCCACCGTGGCCGGGTCGGGGTCGTCGTCCCGCCAGGTGCGGGCGCGGTCGAGCAGGTCGGGCAGATGGTCCATCGGCGCAACCTACTACGGTGGTCGCAGCGGTGGCGGGGGCCAGGCGCCCGGCGGCCAGGTCAGTGCCGGGGGGCGGCGAGCGGGAGGATCACGTTGCGGTCGGTCGGGCCACCGGCGAGCCTCGCCCCGTAGCCGGGCACCGGGACGTTGGCCGCCAGTTCCCGGTGCAGCGCCGCCAGTTCGGCCCGGCTCGTGGCCCCGCCGGGGTCCAGCGGGCTGGCGTGGTCGACCATGGTGCAGGCGATCGCCAGCCGGTCGCCGCGCTCGCCGAGGGCGACCAGTTCGACGATCCGGGTCTGAGACGGCCAGTCGGCGATCGAGCAGGTGGTGACCTCCCAGAACCCGCGAGGTGAGCCGTCGGATCGCCGGTGCGCTCCGATGCGGGCCCGGATCCCGTTGGTGTGGGTGTGCCCGTTGAGCCACAGCACCACGTTGGGGTAGCGGTGCAGCAGCGCCTCGACCTCGGCCGCCGGCACCACCGGCACCGCGGCGCCGTCCGGGCCCGAGGCCGCCGGCGGATGGCCGCCCCGGTGGTTGGTCAGCGTGTCCAGCCCATGGTGGCTCGTCAGCACCACGAGCCGGTCCTGGCCCGCGCCGCGCACCTCGGTGCCGTCCGAGGCCAGGTACCTCGTGTGCACCTCGCGCAGCACGCGGTCCAGCCATGCCAGTTGTTCGGCGTCGATCGCACCGTCCGCCCCGCCCAGCAGGCAGGTGGTGTCGAGGGTGACGAACCGGACGCCGACGCCGCCCGGCGCACCGCCCGTGGGGACGTCCAGGTCCCAGGCGTAGTACGCGGTGCCGTCGCGCCGGTTCCGCTCACCGAAGCCGTGCCCCGGCGGGCGGGCGCCGGGGCGGAAGTGTGCCTCGACGAATTCGGCCCGGCTCACCGGGCGGCGCCCCGGGTCGGGGGTGATGTCGCGCATCGGCCCGGTGAAGAACGCCTGCGCCCCGGAGACGAACAGCTCGTAGGCGGCGTCGCGGTCCAGGTCGTCAACCCAGGCTTCGTCCGCACGCCGCTGACCGCA
>CAYYCE010000089.1:0-7348 GCA_964469635.1 uncultured Kineosporiaceae bacterium | reverse complement strand
CGCGAAGTCCGCGGGCAGCGCCACCGGCTTTCGACCGCCCACCAACGCCGCGGCCAGTTCCGGGGTGATCCGCCCGACGCCCTGGATCAGCCCCTCGTGGTTGCCGAAGCAGCTCAACCACGGCATCGCCAACCCCGGCGTCGCGAAGGCCGCCATCGCACGGTCGAGCACCCCCGGCAGGGTCGGGTAGCCGAACCCCTCGTGGAACAGGTCGCCTCCCGGCGGCGCGCCGTCCGGGTGCCAGTAGAAGGTCCCCGGCCAGTCGGTCTGCTGCACACCCTGATAGCTGCGACCGTCCCCGGAACCGCGCACCGTGCCGCCGTCGAGCAGGGCGAGCACGGTCAGCACCTCGTTCCACTGGCCGTTGTCGATCGCGTCCCCGGTCGAGATCGCCAGCGACAGCGGTGACCCCGTCACCGGCGCGCCCTTCAGCGCGTTGAGGGTGCGGACGGTGGCGTCGACGGCGTGCGGCGCGAACGCCTCGTTGGGCCGCTGCGTCGGCACCAGCTGTGCGAACCGCGGATCCGCGAACTCGGCGTTGAAGAACTCGAACCGGGCCGGGGAGGCCACGTCGGCCAGTTGTAGATCGGTGACGTGGGCCAGGGCCAGCAGCGGACGGCGCGGCGCGGCCCGCCAGAGCGATTCGGCGTCCGGCAGGAGATCGGAGCGGACGACGTGCGGCTCGCCGGCGCCGTGGGCCAGCGCCCGGTAGCCGCCCATCGCACCGCGGGACCGCTCGGGACCGGGGACGATGGTGCGCTGAAGGGTCGAGTCGGCCGACATCAGTCGGTCACGAGGATCGGATCCGGTCGCACCCGCAGGCGCACCGTGCTGCCCGGTGGGTGCGCCATCGCGTCGGCCGTGGCCAGCTGCGCCAGCACCGTGCCGTCGCCGCCGAGATCCAAGGTGAGCCGGCTGATGGCGCCGAGGAAGGAGGAGGCCACCACCGTGGCCGCCATCCCCTCCTGCGAGCCGGTCTCCGCCATCACCGCGACCGCTTCCGGTCGGATCAGCGCGGTGGCCGCCCCGGCCCGGAAGCCGGTGTCCACCAAGGGGATCCGCTGACCGAGCACGGTCGCCTCACCGTCGGCGACGGTGGCGGGAAGCCGGTTGTTGAGGCCGACGAACTCGGCGACGAACGGGGTCTGCGGATTGGCGTAGATCTGGGTGGGCGGGCCCAGTTGCTCCAGCCTGCCGGCACGCATCACCCCGACCCGGTCGGCGATCGCCAGCGCCTCCTCCTGGTCGTGGGTGACGAACAGGGTGGTGATGCCGACCTCGAGCTGGACCCGCCGGATCTCGTCCCGCAGCTGCGCCCGGACCTTGGCGTCCAGCGCCGACAGCGGTTCGTCGAGCAGCAGCATCGTCGGCTCGATGGCCAACGCCCGGGCCAGGGCCACCCGTTGCTGCTGGCCGCCGGACATCTGGTGGGCGTAGCGGTCGATCTGGGCCGACAGCCCGACGAGGTCGAGCATCTGCTCGGCCCGGGCCCTGCGGGCCGAGCCGCTCCGTCTGCGCAGCCTGAGCCCGAACTCCACGTTCTGGCGCGCCGTCATGTGCGGGAACAGCGAGTAGGCCTGGAACACCATGCCCATGTCGCGCTTGTTCGTCGGCACGCCGGTGACGTCCCGGCCGGCGACGACGACTCGCCCCTCGTCGGCGTCCTCGAGGCCGGCGAGCAGTCGCAGCGCGGTGGTCTTGCCGCACTCGCTGGGCCCGAGCAGCGCCACCAGTTCGCCGGGGTGCAGCGTCAGGTCGAGGCCGTCGAGGGCGGTCACGGCACCGTAGGCGCGGCGCAGGCCCTCCAGCCGCACCTCGACGCCGCTGCGCTGCGCCTCGGGTCGCGCCCCGGGGGCCGCGGTGGAACTCGTCATCGACTCACGCCCTTCCGCGCCGGCTTCGCCAGCGTCCGACGATCGAGAGCAGCAGGAGCAGTAGGAACGCGAACAGCAACGAGGCCAGCGAGACAGCCATCGACATGTTGGCGTCGGCCAATCCCGCGTAGGCGATCGCCACCTGCAGGTTCACATAGTTGTACAGCGAGGCGATGGTGTACTCGCCCATCACCAGGGCCACGCACAGCAGGGCCGCGTTGAGCACCGCCTCGGCCATGTTGGGGACGACGACCCGGGCGATCACGGTGAACCAGCCGGCGCCCAGGCTGCGGGCCGCCTCGGACAGGGTGCGGACGTCGATCGCGGACAGCCCGGTGTCCAGGGCCCGATAGACGTAGGGCAGTACCAGGATCACGTAGGCGTAGGACAGGGTCAGGATCGAGTCGGTCCGGGTCAGGTAGTACACCCAGGCGTAGATCGGCACCAGGCCGACCACGAGGACGACGGCAGGGATCGTCAGCGGCAGCAGGCAGAGGAACTCGATCACCCGGGACAACCGGGGCAGCCGCAGCCGCACCCACACCATGGTCGGCACCATGAGTGCCATGGCCGCGACGCTGGTGATGGCGGCCAACTCGAGCGAGTGCGCGATCGCCGGGACGAGCGTCGAGTCGGTGACGATCCGGCGCCAGGCGTCCAGGGTCCGTGGGGCGTCCACACCGGTGCCGCGGGTGCTGAACTCCAGCAGCGAGTACAGCGGAAGCAGGAAGAAGATCCCCAGCAGCACCAGGACGACGACCCGCAGCAGCGTGAGCTTGCGCCGCCGACGTGCCCGCAGGCCGACCCCCGACCCGCTCACTGCAGCCACCGGGATGAGCGCTTCTGCAGCCGTGCGTTGAGGAACATCACGATCGCCACGACGACGATCATGCCGAGGGCCAGGGCCTTGCCGACGTTCTCCCGGCCCAGCAGCACCTCGCTCGAGAACGCCGTCCGGATCTGCAGCGGCGCTATGGGCGCGCCCTGGGTGATGAGCGCCGCGGCGGTGGCGTAGGCCGAGAACGCGTTGGCGAACAACAGCAGCAGGGCGCCGAGGAACGGGGGAGTGAGGATCGGGACGGCGACGTGGCGCCAGTAGTCCCACGTGGTGCCGCCGAGGGACTCGGTGGCCTCGCGCCACTGCGGTCGGATGCCGTCCAGGGCCGGCAGGAACACCAGCACCATCAGCGGAATCTCGAAGTAGGTGTAGACCACGACCAGGCCCCGCAGGCCGAGCAGCCAGGTCGGCACCGGATTGGTGCCCGCGTGAGTGGCCAGCCACGCCGAGATCAGACCCGCCGGCCCGACCGTCGCGATGAAGGCGAAGGCGAGGGTGACGCCGCCGAACTGGGCCAGCACCCCGGAGGCCGAGGCGACCGTGGAGCGCACCAGACCGTCCTTGCGGCCGGCGGCCACCACGTAGGCCAACAGGGCGCCCAACGCCGCGCCGACGAGGGCGCTGACGGCCGAGACCCAGATGCTGTTCCAGAACGTCCTGGCGATGTACGGCTCGCCGAGTTCACGGACGTTGTTCAGGGTCGGCCGGTTGTCGCCGTCCAGGAAGGCGGCGATCACCACGACCACCGTGGGCAGCAGCAGGAAGATCCCGACGTAGACGAAGAACGGCAGCACGCCCAGCCAGGACCCCGAGGGCCGGCGGCGGCCCCGAGGGGGGCGGCCGCCGGCCGGCGCGGCGGCGTCGGCGCTCAGGTCGGTACTCAGCGACGTGACCGATCAGCCGATGGCCTTGGCCCAGTCCGTGGCGAGCACTTCCTTGGCCTTGGTGAGCTGCTCCTGGGTCGGGAACTGCGGCTCGCCGGTGACGGCGGGCAGGGCTTTGGCGGCGGCGGCGTCGATGGTGGCCGCGTCGGTCATCGCCTGCATGCGCACCGGTCGGGCGCCGCCGTTGAGGTAGAGGTTCTGTCCCTCGTCGGAGTAGAGGAACTCCTCCCAGAGCCGCGCCGCCGCCGGGTGCGGGGCGTCGGCGTTGATCGCCTGGGCGTAGTACCCGCCGATGACCGCGTCGCCCGGCAGCACGACCTTCCAGGTCGGCACGTCCTTGACGTGGCCGAGCTGCAGGTAGTCCCAGTCGAAGACGACGGGGGTGGTGCCGTTCTTGACGGTGGCCGAGGACGCCTGGACCGGGGTGAAGTTCCCGGCCGCCTTGAGCTGCTTGAAGAAGTCGACGCCGGTGGAGACGTCGTCCAGGGTGCCGCCGAAGCCGACGGTGGCCATCAGCACGCCGTTGAGTGCGGCGCCGGCCTGCGTCGGGTCGCCGTTGAGGGCGACCTTGCCCTTGTAGGCGGATCCGAGCAGGTCCTTGACCGATGTGGGTTCGGGGACCTTGGCCGAGTCGTAGCCGATCGACATGTAGCCGCCGTAGTCCTGGACCCACACGCCGGTCGGCTCCTTCTGGGCATCCGGGATGTCCGCCCACTTCTCGGTCTGGTACGGGGCGAACAGGTCGGTGTTGGCCAGCGCCACGGCCATGCCGACGTCGAGCACGTCCGGCGCCCGGTCGGTGCCCTTGAGGGACTTCACGGCGTTGATCTCGTCCTGGCTGGACCCGTCCGGCTGGGCCGAATTGATCTTGATGGCGTACTTGGACTCGAAGGCCGAGATGAGCCCGCCGTAGTTCGCCCAGTCCGGGGGCAGGGCGATGACGTTGAGCTGTCCCTCCGCCTCGGCGGCCGTGACCAGGGCGTCCATGCCGCCGAGGTCCTGGGCCGAGGCGGCGGTCTTGGCGTCGCCGGTGCCGGTGCCCCCCGCGGCGGAACCGGAGCTGGAGGAACTGCTGGAGTCGGGCGGGGAACACGCGGTCATCAGCAGCGCGGCGCCGATGGCGACGCCCGAGATGAGGGCACGACGACGAGTGGTGGTCACGGATATGCCTCCTGGGCCTGGCCCTGGCTGAATGCCAGTCGCGAGATCGCGGTCAGTTTTCGACCAGCCCGATCGGGTGTCAAGCGACGTTATGAACTCGTCTCCTCGGCTTCTCCCCATCCTCACCCTGGGTTGCCTCAGGCCGGGCCCGGCGCGAGGCCCTGGGGCGAGGCGGATCCCACCTCCCGGACGCCGTGCCGGCGCCACCAACGGGTCATCGGCGCCGGCGCCCACCAGTTGGCGCTGCCGAGCAGCCGCATGGTCGCCGGGACCAGGACGGCGCGAACCACGGTGGCGTCCAGAACGACGGCCACCGCCATACCCACCCCGATCAGCTTGATGAAGGTGATGCCCGAGGTGGAGAACGCCGCGATCACCACGACCAGCAGCAGGGCGGCGCTGGTGATGATGCGTCCGGTGCGCTGCAGCCCCGTGGCGACGGCCTCGGCGTTGTCCCCGGTGGCGTCCCACTGCTCGCGGATCCGCGACAGCAGGAAGACCTCGTAGTCCATCGACAGCCCGAACACGATCGCCAGGATCAGGATCGGCTGGGTGGTCTCGACGGTCCCGGTCGAGGTGAAGCCCAGCAGGCCGGACAGATGGCCGTCCTGGAAGATCCAGGTCAGGACGCCGAACGCGGCGCCGAGCGAGAGCAGGTTCATCACGATCGCCTTGGCCGGGATCACCAGCGAGCCGAAGGCGAGAAACATCAGGACGAAGGTGGTCGAGACCACGAGCACCGCCATCCACGGTAGTCGCGAGGCCAGGCTCGCGCGCAGGTCGACCTGCTGGGCACTCACCCCGGCCACGTCCACCCGGGCCCCCGTGGGGGCCGGCAGGGCCCGGATCGCGGCGACCACGTCGCGGGCCGCCTGGTCCACGGCGCTGCCGGTGTAGTCGACCGCGAGCAGCGTCGCGCCGTTCCTCGCCGCGACGGGCGCCAGGCCGGCCACGTTCGGCAGCGCCGTGATCCGGGCGGCGTAGCCGGCCAGGGAGGCCTGGTCCGCGCCGTCGACGAGGACGTCGATCGGTGCGGTGTCCACCCTGGTGAAGTCCTGGTCGAGGATCTCGGAGACCACGCGGGCCTCGGCGGTCGTCGGCAGGGCCCGGGCATCGATGCCGCCGAACTGCACCTGGGCGAACGGAAGCGCGAGCACGACCAACAGCGCGATCACGGCGCCGGCCCACAGCAGCGGGCGGCGCATCACGACCCGGGCGTAGCCCTCCCAGAAGCCCGCTCGTGCGGGGCGGTTCGACAGGCGTCCGGTGACCCTGCGGGGCAGCCGGATCCGCAGGGCGTCGACCCGCGGGCCCAGCACGGCGAGCATCGCGGGCAGCACGGTCAGCGCGGTGGTGGCCGCCACCACGACCGCGGCGATGCCGCCGTAGCCCATCGAGCGCAGGAAGGTCTGCGGGAACAACAGCAGGCCGGTGAGCGAGACGGCGACGGTGATCGCGGAGAAGGAGACCGTGCGCCCGGCGGTCGCCATGGTGGTCGCCAGGGCCGTGGGGACGTCGTCCCCCGCCTGCATCTGTTCGCGGAAGCGGCTCACCACGAACAGGGCGTAGTCGATGGACAGTCCCAGACCCATGATCGTTATCACGTTGATGGCGAACACCGACACGTCGGTGATCTGGGTGAGGACCCGCACGACGACGAACGAGCCCAGCACCGTGAAGACCCCCACCAGCAGCGGCAGCCCGGCGGCCACGACGCTGCCGAAGACGAGGAGCAGGAGCACGACGAGCAGCGGCATCGACAACGACTCGGCCCGGGCCAGGTCGTCGGAGACCTGGCTGCTGATCTGGCTGTCGGTGGCGGCCGGTCCCCCGAGTCGGGTGGTGATCGCGGGATCGCTCGCTCGCAACCCGTCGGCGATCCGGTCGTAGATCTCCGAGCGGGCCTCGCGATCGGTGGCGGCCAGCCGGATCACGGCGTAGGTGGCGTGCCGGTCGGCCGAGACGAGGGCGGATGAATGCGTCGACCAGGTGGTGGCGATCAGGTCGACCTCGTCGGCCGGCACGGTGGCCAGCGCCTCGGTCACCGCGTGACGGAAGACCGGGTCCTCGACGGTCAGGGTGGTCGAGGAGTAGACCGCGACGATGTCGCCGTCCTGCCGGCCGACCGTGGCCTCGATCCGTTGTTCTGCTCTGGCGGACGGTGAGGCAGGGTCCTCGAATCCGCCGCCGACCAGGCGGGGGAGGACTCCCGGTCCCCAGACTCCGGCCGCCGCGGCCGCCGCGGCGGCAGTGATCAGGACCAGCCAGCGCCACCGCGCCAGGGCTCCCCCCAACGACGTGAACATGACACCCTCCCCTGCGTTCCGGCTCTGTGTTCCGGGCTCTGTGTTCCGGGCTCTGTGTTCCGGGCTCGGTGCTCCGACACGCGCGTACCCTTGCCCGAGATAAGGATTCGCGATAGTAAACACTGTAAGCTAACAGTGTTTACTATCGAGTTGGTCGTTCAGATTTGTCAAGGGGAGTCACGCATGTCGACCGCCGACGCTCCGGCCAGTCGTCGCGAGCGGGTTCGAGCCGCCACCGTCGAGGAGATCAAGGCGGTCGCGCTGCGGCTGCTGGTGGACCAAGGC
>CAYYCE010000088.1:0-8984 GCA_964469635.1 uncultured Kineosporiaceae bacterium | reverse complement strand
CGCTCACCGCGGGCAGCGCGATCTGGCACGTGGCGGTCTTCACGCCGATGTACGGCGTCGCTGAGGTGGCCCGGGCCCCGCTGACCCACGAGCTGCCCTGGTACGCCATGGTCAACGCCGTCGCCTGGTTCGTGGTCTTCGTCACCGGCGCCGCCTGGCGGATGACCAAGGACACCTCACGTGTCTAGGACGCGGCGGCTAGCGTGACCCGCATGGCCGACCTCGCCGGGGACCGGGCTCGGCTCGAGCCGGGTCCTGCGTCTGCCGCCCGCGCCGACCTCGGTGCCCCAGGAGGTTCCCAGGGCGCGGCGGCGCCCGGCGCCGTCGACCTCCCCCTGGACTTCCGGGTGCCGGCCCGGATCAGCGGCCCGGGACGGTTCGGGGTGTTATGGGTCGCACTGTGGGCGGTATTCCTGGTGGAGCCGCTCTCGGCGGCCTGGGACCGACGAGCGACGGCTCAGGGCTGGCTCGGCATCGCTGTCACGGTGGCCTTCGGCGTCTGGTACGTCGGCTTCTTCGTGGTGGTGCGGCGTCGGAGGATGCAGACCGGCTGGCTCGCGGAACGTCCCTCCGTGGCAGCCCTGGGCGTCGTCGTGGCGCTGCTGCTCGCGGTGGCCGACTGTGCGCTGCTCGGCCAGGTCGGTGACACCACGGCGGTCTACGTCGGCGTGATGCTGGTGATGACCAGCCGCGGGCTGCGCTCGCTGGTGCTGGGCTCGGTGCACGCGGGCCTGTGGTACCTCACCGGGTTCCTGGTGCCGGGCTGGCGACCGGACAACGGCCTGCTGCTCGGCATGCTCACCGCGATGCTCGCGGTCTTCGGCTTCCAGCAGATGATCATCGGCAACGTCCGGCTGCGCGAGGCGCAGCAGGAGAACCAGCGGCTGGCGATCTCCGAGGAGCGCAACCGGTTCGCCCGCGACCTGCACGACATCCTGGGCCACTCGCTGACCGTGATCACGGTCAAGGCCGAGCTGGCCGCCCGGCTGATGGACGTCGACCCTGCGCGAGCCAAGGCGGAGGTGGTCGACCTGGAGCGGTTGTCCCGGGACGCCCTGGCCGACGTGCGCCGCGCCGTGGCCGGCTACCGCGAGCTGACCCTGCCCGGCGAGTTGTCCCACGCGCGCACCGCCCTGGCCGCTGCCGAGATCGCCGCCGACCTGCCGAACTCGACCGACGCCGTCGAAGGCGACCTGCGCGATCTGTTCGCCTGGGCGGTGCGCGAGGGTGTCACCAACGTGGTCCGGCACTCCGGCGCGTCCCGCTGCACGGTGCGGCTGACCGCGACCTGCGCCGAGGTGCGCGATGACGGCCGCGGCCCGGGCGCGCTGCCGGGCGAGCCGGGGCACGGTCTGCTCGGCCTGCGCGAGCGGGCTGCCGCCCTGGGCGCAAGCGTGATCACCTCGGCCGTCCAGCCGCACGGCTTCTCGCTCACGGTCGCCGTCCCCGGCGAGCCTCAGGGCCAGGCACGGCGATGACCATCCGGCTGCTGCTGGCCGACGACCAGGCGCTGGTGCGGGGCGCGCTGGCGGCCCTGCTCAGCCTTGAGTCGGACCTGGAGGTGGTGGCCGAGGTCGGCGCCGGAGACGAGGTGGTGCCGGCAGCGTTGGCGCACCGGCCGGACGTCTGCCTGCTGGACGTAGAGATGCCCGGCCTGGACGGGATCGCAGCAGCCGCCCTGCTGCGCGACCGGCTGCCCGGCACCCGCGTGGTGATGGTCACGACGTTCGGGCGGCCCGGGTACCTGCGCCGCGCGCTGCAGGCCGGCGCGTCGGGATTCGTGGTCAAGGACACTCCCGCGACCAAGCTGGCAGACGCGGTGCGCCGGGTGCACCAGGGCCTGAGGGTGGTCGACCCGGGGCTGGCCACGGACAGCCTGCTCAGCGGCGAGTCACCGCTGACGCCGCGGGAGACCGAGGTGCTTCAGGCGGCCCGGGACGGCTCGTCGGTCGCTGCGATCGCGCGCCGGCTCGTGCTCTCCGAAGGCACGGTACGCAACCACCTGTCTGCGGCGATCGGCAAGACCGACGCCGCCAACCGCGCCGAGGCGGTGCTGACCGCCGAGCACAACGGCTGGTTGTAGCGCGGGGCCTGCCGTCGGGTCTCACTGGCTGTGTCCCTATCGGGGCGACTGTGCCAGCGCGGAGAACGGGCGCGGTCGTCGGCATGGCCTACGGAAGCGATCTGACCGACGAGCAGTGGGCGATGCTCGAGCCGGTGTGCAACGTTCCGGACGCGAGGGGGCGCAAGCACGCTGAGGACTTGCGCACCGTGGTGGACGCCATGCGGTCCATCGTTCACACCGGGTGCCAGTGGCGCTTCCTCGCCCGGATCTGGCGCCCGGGAAGCTGCAGCGCACCCGTGACCTCATGTCCGCGGCGATCCGCGACGTCCTCGTCGTCGGCTACGAACCCTTGATCGAGGCGCTCGACCTGCCCGACCCCGACGACCGCCACGTCTTGGCGGCTGCCATCCGTTCGCGAGCCCAGCTCGTCGTCACCAACACGTATGCGAGTTCCCGGCCTCGTCCCTGGCGCCCTGGGATGTCGAGGGGAAGACGCGAGGAGAATGGCGTGGTGTTGTGTGGCGGGGTCAGGCCGCGGGCGGTCAGTCGGAAGCTTCGGCGAAGGGGTCGGTGTCGTCGCGAGGGTCACGTCGGGCGAGGATGCGTCGGCGGATGTCGGCCAGTTGTCGGCTGGCGCCGTAGTAGCGGCCGCGCTTCTCGCCGTAGGAGGTGAGCAGGCCGGCGTCGACGAGTTGTTTGAGGTCGCGGCTTGCTGTCTGTTCGGTGATCTCTTCGCCGGTGTCTTCGGCGAGGGCCCGGTAGGTGGCGTTGCGGATGCGGAGTCCCATGGCGGCGTCGAAGAGGGCGGCGAGGGCGCGTTCGGGAAGGCGGGGGGCGCTGGTGGCGGCGAGGTGCTCGATGTCCATCCAGAGCCGTTCGCTTTCTCGGACACGTCGCAGCAGGGTTCGGGCTTGTCGTAGGTGTGCGGTGAGCATGTAGCGGATCCAGGGGGTGGCACTACGGTGCGGGTTCCAGGAGCCGTCACCGACTTGTCCAAGAAGGTGGTAGTAGCTGTCGGTGTTGCGGCCGAGGTATTCCTCCACGCTCATGAAGACCGGTGCCAGGGTGCCGCCTGCGGCTAGGACCAGGCTTTGGAGGCACCGGGCCATCCGTCCGTTGCCGTCCCGGAACGGATGGATCATGACGAGGTTCAGGTGGGCCATGGCCGCGGTGATGATCGGGGCGGTGTCCGTGTCGTCGTTCAGGGTCTCGACGAGGTCGGTTACCAGGGCGGGGACCAGATCGACGTCCGGGCCTTCGTAGACGATCTCGCCCGTCTCGTCGTTGCGGACGTAGATCGCTCCACGACCGACGACCACTGGCGCCAGCCCTGCGTGGGGAAGACGCGGGGACAGGGATAGCTCGGCTGCGTTGGTGCTGGTCAGGGCTCCGGCGACGGTCTGCTTGAAAGCCGCTGGTGCGGTACCCAACCCGTGCCCGGGGGTTCGAATCCCTCGCCCTCCGCCCTGTCCTGATCATGCCGTTGGGCTGCACCTTTGCGAAACGCTTCTCCCGAGGAGTCGACGTCGCTGGCGGTTGAGGGGCTTCAGCGGTGTCAAGACCGCTATGGGCGTGCCGCGGGACGCACCTCGGCCGCCACGGTTGCTGTCACCACCCTCGCGGACACCGCGGACACGGTGGCGACTGCGGGCGCCCGGGTTGTGGTGGTGGGCAGGCCGGTGTGGTCACGGTGAGGGGCGCCGCCCACGCCGGCGGCGTCGGCTGCACGACCCGGACGATTGCGTGGGAAGGACATCATTGATTGCAGGAAAAGTGCATCAGTGACGGTGTGGAACGTGTAACGTCGGGCTCTGTGGTGGAGGACGCCTACCTTCGCCGGCTGGCTGACCCGTTCCTGGAGGACCTGCTCGCCGTCGTTCCGAGTGTCATGGTGACCGGGCCTCGGGCGGCAGGCAAGACGACCACGGCACGGCGCTGGGCGGCCGACATCCTTCGGCTGGACGACCCGGCGACGGCCGCGGTGGTGGCGGCCGACCCGGATGCCGCTCTGCGTCGGTCCGCTGAGCCGGTGCTCATCGATGAGTGGCAGGAAGTGCCTCAGGTTCTTGGTGCGGTGAAGCGGGCCGTGGACGACGACCCTCGCCCCGGGCGGTTCCTCCTGACGGGCAGTGTCGAAGCCGATCCGACCTCGACGATGTGGCCGGGCACAGGGCGGGTGGTCCGGGTGGTCCTGCACGGCCTGACCCGCCGCGAGCTGGCCTCGGGGGTGGACGCGCCCGGGCTCCTGGCCGCAGCCGTGGCCGGTGACCTGTCCGATGTGGCCATGCCGCCGAATCCTCCGGACCTCGACGGGTATGTGGCGCTCGCCGCGGTCGGTGGCTTTCCCGAGCCAGCGTTGCGGCTGCCAGACCGTGTCCGACCTGCGTGGTTCGACTCCTACATCGAACATGTCGTCACCCGGGACGTGGCCGCGGCGGGGCAGAGTCGAGACCCGGTCCGGCTTCGCCGGTATCTGGAGATCCTGGCCCTGTCGACCGCCGGTCTGCCGACCGAGGTGACCCTGTTCCAGGCCGCGGGCATCGACAAGCGCACCGCTGACGCCTACGACCGGTTGCTGTCCGCCCTCTATCTCATTGATCTGGTCCCCGCCTGGGCTTCCAACCGCGTCGCCCGGCTGGTCAAGCGTCCCAAGCGCTACATCGTCGACCCCGCCCTCGCCATGAGTGCCGCGCGTCTGGATTCCTCGGCGATCCTGTCCGACCCCGATCTGCTCGGCCGGCACCTGGACACCTTCGTCGCCGCGCAACTACGACCCGAGGCCGACCTCCTCCAGCCCCGCGGCCGGATCCACCATCTGCGGACCGAGGGCGGTCGACAGGAGATCGACCTGCTCCTGGACCTCGGCGCCGGACGACTCCTCGGGATCGAGGTGAAGGCCGGCTCGGCGCCCACCCGTCGCGATGCGCGCCACCTCGGCTGGCTGCGCGACCAGATCGGTGAGGCCTTCGTGCGCGGCATCGTCTTCCACACCGGCCCGCAGCCCTTCGAGCTCGACGAGCGGATCTGGGCCCTCCCCATCGCCACCCTGTGGGCGTGACCGTCACCCCGACCGAGCAGACCTGAGCAGACCTGATCAGGAGCGAATCCCCACCCGCGCCTCATGGCCGACGAGAGGATCGGCGACGACGTCATCAGATTGACCTACGTGCCAGCCTGATCGCGCGACTCGCCGGAAGGAAGCGACCGAAGGGGTCGTGCGCTGTGTCGTGGTGCGCATGATCGGCGGACTTGTCGTGCGTCCCGCACCGACAGCGGCACGATCGTGCGATCACGACGCTGCCGTTCCGTAGGGATCTGAGGTCGGAGATGGTGTCGATCTACATGGCGGCGAGGTTCCGGCTCTGCCGCGGCGCAGACCACGGATGGTCGGTGATCTTCGCTGGCCATGGTGGATGACCGGACTCCTTCGCCGGTTGTGAACGATCGCGGAGCGAGACCGAGCGGAGTTCAGTGCTGGCGAGCGGTGCGTGCGGCGGGTTTGGCGCAGGCCGACCAGACGAGCGTGGCGACGCGGTGCGGCCAGTCTCTCGGGGCGGGTCGGTTGGCCAGGTGGTAGGCGTACCAGGACCCGGTGAGGAAGGTGGTCACGACCTCGAGGTCGGCGTCTTCGGCCAGGGCTCCGCTGTCGATGCCCATCTGCAGGATGCCGCGGATGCGTGCCCGTCGTGGGGCCACGACTTGGTCCAGGTAGGTGGCGCGGACTGAGGGGTCGATGTCTTCGCCGAGCATGAGTCCGGCCAGCGGAAGGGCGCCAGCCTCGCTGATGCAGTGTCGGAAGTTCTCGAGTTCGGCGACGAGGTCTGTGAACGGGTCCCCGGTCACCGGTGGGGGTTCGGTCGCGGCGAGGCGGGCGACGGCGTCCACGAGCAAGGCGGTCTTGTCCTTCCAGCGCCGGTAGAGCGCCGGGCGGGTGGTGCCCGCGGCATGGGCCACGGCGGTAAGGGAGAAGGCGGCGTATCCCTTGCCGGCCAGTTCTGCAAGGGCGGCGTCGAGGACGCCGTCGGCGATCGCGGCGTCCCGCGGGCGGCCTCGCGCAGGGTTGTGGGTGTCGGTCACCCCGACAGATTACGTGACTGGTCCGTATTGCAAAGGAGGCGATAGTGTCCTACTGTTCCATTCCGTCTCTGTCACGTAATGAAAGGAATGTTCTCATGGCCGCAACGATCGACGTCCACGGAACCCCGAAGCGGGTCCTCATGGTCGCCTCCAACCCCGCTGTCTCCGAGCGGACCGGCTGGCCGATCGGCTTCTGGTGGGCGGAGCTGACCCACCCGTACTGGGAGTTCGTCGAGGCGGGCTACGAGGTCACGATCGCCAGCCCGGACGGTGGCGCTCTGCAGGGCGACTCGTTCTCCGATCCCCGCGACCCTTCGCAGTACTCCGCATCCGATCTGATCTCCGGCGGGTTCATCGCCAGCCCGGAGCATGCGGCCCTGGTCGAGAAGAGCCCGGCCCTGGCCGAGGTGGACCTGGACTCTTTCGACGCGGTCTTCCTTGTCGGCGGGCAAGGCCCGATGTACTCCTTCCGCGCCGACCAGCGGGTCAAGGACCTGGTCGGGCGCTTCCTCGGCGCCGGGAAGATCGCCGCCGTGGTCTGCCACGCCACCTGCGTCCTGCTGGATGCGACCATGCCCAATGGCGACCTGGTCGTCGCCGGCCGGACGTGGACCGGATTCGCCAACAGCGAGGAGGACGTCGCCGACTCCTTCGTGGGCCAGCAGATCCAGCCGTTCCGGATCGAGGACGAGGCGCGGAAGATCGACGGGACGACCTTCATCGCCCAGGGCGCGTTCCGCGCGCACGCCGTCCGCGACGGCAACCTGATCACCGGACAGCAGCAGCACTCCGGGGCGGCTGCCGCGCGCCTGGTCATCGAGGCCCTCGGCCGGTGACTGCGATGCGCATCGCCCTACTCGGCTACGGCAACGTCGGCAGCGCTCTCGCCGCGGCGTTCCTGGGCGCCGGGCACGCGGTCACGTTCGCGACCAACCCCGGCAACCCCGACGGCGCGCGACAGGCCGTCACCGCCAACCCGGCGTTGGCCGCAGCCACGGTCCGCTCCTCCGAGGAGGCCGTGGCCGCGGCCGACCTCGTCGTCCTGGCCGTCCCGTTCGGTCGAATCGAGGACGTTCTCACCCCGCTGCGCGACCTGCTCACCGGCACCGTGCTCATCGACGCCACCAACCCGGTGGGGGCCAACCTGACTCACGGGCTGAGCTCCCGCGAGGCCGGCGCCCAACGCGTCGCGGCCCTTGCCCCGGTCGCCCGAGTCGTCAAAGCGTTCAGCGTCTACGGGTTCGAGAACCTCGCCGTCGCCCCCATCTGTCACGGCGGGTTGCGCCCGGCCATGCTGTACGCCGGGGACGACGCCGCTGCGAAGTCCGTCGTCGCCGACCTGCTCACCGGGCTCGGCTGGGAGCCGGTCGACGCCGGGCCGCTCGTCGCAGCTCTTGACCTCGAGCACCTGACCTTGCTGTGGGTGCGGATGGTCCGGGTCGGTGGCATGGACCCGCACTTGGTCTGGGCGGCCCTGCGCGACCGGCCTGCGGGAGCGACGCCGTGAACACAGACGCCCCGGTGGCGCAGACGAGAAGCCTGCCGATAGCTGATCTTCAAGAGGACGCCGTCTGGCGCGAGGTTGTCGCCGATCTCCTCCAAGACAGGCTGAGTCCCGAGGCCAGGTCCATCGCTGGCTACGCGTTCACGGGGATGGTCGACAACGCAATCGATCACTCCGCTGCGGCTTCGGTTGGAGTACGGATCTGGACCACTCGTTTCGAGATCCGCTTCGAGGTCACTGACCAAGGCGCGCGCAGACTGGCCTCGACTGGCCCTGGGCGCCGTGAACGCGGCCGCGGCCGACCTCGACTACCTGGTGATCGGGGCGACCGCCCGGAACATCCTGTGCCTGGCCCTGTTCGACCGGCTGCGGGGCGGGCCACCGACGTGGACGTCGCCGTCCCCACCTGGCGGGCCTACCGGCGCCTCACCGAGAACCTGACGCGCCGGGTCGGCGTCCACGCCTTCACCGTCGAGGTCTCGGGTGTACCGGTCCCGGTCGACATCGTCCCCCCACGGTGGCGTCGAGGAACCCGACCGCACCGTGCACCTCCCGAACGAGCACGCCCTCAACGTCCTGGGACTGAGTGAGGCCTTCGCATCGTCCCCGGCGGCCCGGCTCCCCGGCGACCTCACTGTCCGGGTGCCCACCGTTGCGGGGCCGGCGCTACTCGAACTGGTCGCCCGGTCGGACCGCCACCTGCTCCATCGGCCGGACGCCGTCGACCTCGACGAGATCATGACTTGGTACGCCGAAGGGCCACTCCTCGACGACCTCTACGACAGGGCGACAGGGGCCCTCGGGCACCCGCGGTTTCAGCAGGCTCGATACCCTCACCGCTGGGTCGCGGAGGCCGGGGTGTCGCTCCCGGTGGCCGGCCTGTACCCGTCGCTGCACCTGAACCTGAGCGAGTGCCACCGCAAGCTCGGCGATCTCGATCGAGCCCGGAAACACCTCCACGCTGCGCAGGCCACCATCGGCGCGCTCGGCGACGACGAGTACGGACGGTTGATCAGGCAAGGCCTGGAGCAGGTAGCTGAACAACTGCGTTGACTCGGCACCGCCGGCTGCACGACCCAACTCCACCCGCTGTCTGGTACGCCCGCCACTGACAGTGGTGACGATCCGTGATGAAGCTGGCCACGCCTCAGACGACCGGTCGGCGGCAGCGAGCGTATTGTCGCGCTCTCCGCGCCATGATTTGGGCGAGCATAGCCGCCCTCAGCGCGGCTGGACCGGGCGCTTGGGATGACGTTGGGAACTGCCGGAAATGGCGTCGGCGAGTTCCCGGCCGCGTCCCAGAAGACGAGCGGTCGCGATCGGATCCATGTAGTCCTG
>CAYYCE010000087.1:0-9015 GCA_964469635.1 uncultured Kineosporiaceae bacterium | reverse complement strand
ACCAACCCCGACGACTGGGCGCGGATCTCGGGCAAGAAGGGCGAGCGGATCGTCTACATCCGCACCATCATCCAGGGCAAGGACGGCAGCGAGCCGGGTCGGACCATCGACACCGTCGCCAACACGGGCCAGTACCTGTGACCCCGTCCCGGCCCTCGTGATCATGCATTTCTGGTCCGGGCGGACGCACGTGGCGCCACCGGCCACGTGAGCGCTCACCCGCCGCCTCACCCGCGCGAACGCCCGGCGGCGCGCCGGGACACCAGCGCGCGCCAGCCCAGCAGGAACAGCGCCAGGAAGGTGGTGGCCACCGCCACGAACGAGGGCTGCACGCCTCTCCCCGCGAGGTGGCGCAGGCTCATGCCGAGGACCACCGTGGCCGCCACGACCACCAGTCCGCCCCGGATCGAGGTCACCGGCCACCGGCGGGCCAGCAGCACCAGGACCCAGCCGGCCGCCGCCCCGGTCAGGAACGGCCAGGCGGTCGCCGCCGTCCCCGAGAGCACCGAGCCTTCGTCGTGGGCACGGCGTCCCAGCAGGACGAACAGGACGACGGCGAGGGCGTCGGCCACCGCGGCGAGGGCGGGTGCGGGGTAGCCGGAGGGAGCAGGGGATCGGTTCACCCGGCAAGTCTGGCAGCCGGCCCGTCCCCTTCGCGGGGTGGGGCGATGTCGGCAGGGCCACGTTCCGCACCGGGCCGGCTGGGCCTCCGTCCTCGTAGGGTTCTGTCATCGGCTTCGACGAGGGGTGCACGATGAGAGTGATGGGGATCGAGACCGAATACGGGGTCTCGGCTCCTGGCAACCCTGCGGCGAACGCCATGCTGCTGTCGAGCCAGGTGGTCAACGCCTACGCGGTGCCGCTGGGAAGCCGGGCGGGCCGGGCTCGCTGGGACTACGAGGACGAGGCGCCGCTGCGCGACGCCCGCGGCTGGGAGTTCCCCCGCGAGGCCGCCGACCCGAGCCAGCTGACCGACAGCTCCGAGGATCCCGGGCTGGCCAACGTGATCCTGACCAACGGCGCCCGACTGTACGTCGACCACGCCCACCCCGAGTACTCCTCGCCCGAGGTGACCACCCCGCGCGACGCCGTGCTGTGGGACAAGGCGGGCGAACAGGTGATGCTGCAGGCGGTGCGGCGCGTCGAGGCCACCCCCGGGCTGGCGCCGGTGAACCTGTACAAGAACAACACCGACAACAAGGGCGCCTCGTACGGAACCCACGAGAACTACCTCATGCGGCGCGAGACCCCGTTCGCCGACATCGTGCGCCACCTGACGCCGTTCTTCGTGTCCCGGCAGGTGGTCACCGGGTCCGGCCGGGTCGGCCGGGGACAGGACGGCACCGGCACCGGGTTCCAGATCAGCCAGCGGGCCGACTTCTTCGAGGTCGAGGTAGGCCTCGAGACGACGCTGAAGCGTCCGATCATCAACACCCGCGACGAGCCCCACGCCAGCGCCGACCGGTACCGCAGGCTGCACGTCATCATCGGCGACGCCAACCTGTGCGAGGTGGCGGCCTACCTCAAGATGGGCACCACGGCGCTGGTGCTCGAGTTGATCGAGGAGAAGGCCTTCACCCGGGATCTGACGGTCGATCGCCCGGTGGGCAGTCTGCACGCGGTCTCGCACGACCCCGACCTGCGCACCACCCTGCGGCTGCGCGACGGCAGCACCGCGACCGCCGTCCAGCTGCAATGGATGTACCTGGAGCAGGTCACCTCCTACGTCGACGAACGGTTCGGGGACGACGCCGCCCCCCAGGTGCGCGACGTGCTCGCCCGGTGGGAGAGCGTGCTCACCCGGCTCGAGTCCAACCCGATGAGCTGCGCCCGCGAGCTGGACTGGGTGGCCAAGCTGCGCCTGCTCGAAGGGTTCCGGGACCGCGAGAACCTCGCCTGGGACGCCGCCCGACTGCAGCTGATCGATCTGCAGTGGGCAGACGTGCGGCCCGAGAAGGGTCTCTACCAGCGCCTGCTGCAACGACGGATGGTCGACAGGCTTCTCACCGACGAGGAGGTCGCCGCGGCGGTGACCCACCCGCCGGAGGACACCCGGGCCTACTTCCGGGGCCGGTGCCTGTCTCGGTACGGGGAGCATGTGGCAGCGGCGTCCTGGGACTCGGTGATCTTCGATGTTCCCGGCCGCGGGGCGCTCCAACGGGTGCCGACCCTTGATCCGTACCGTGGAACCAGGGAGCACGTCGGCGAACTGCTCGATCGTTGTGCCACCGCCACCGAGCTACTGGACGCCCTTGCCACCTAGGATCGAGTCAGATACCGCAGCAGCGCCCGGGAGGAGTACCGCGATGGCCGGTCAGGAGCAGAAGACACCCAAGGGCCGCGACGATGAGCCGGAGGAGGCGCCACCACCACCGCAGACCCAGTCGCAGGTCTCCGGGGACGACGTGGACGCGATCCTGGACGAGATCGACGACGTGCTGGAGACCAACGCGGAGGAATTCGTCAAGGGGTTCGTTCAGAAGGGTGGCCAGTAACCGATCGTGAGTGATCACTTCGACGGTGTCGCGGGGCGACTGCCCGCGGCGTTCCTGACCCCTGGTTCCTCCTCCTTCGCCGAGTTCCTGACCCGGTACGCGCCCGAGCACCTGCCGGGACGACGAGCGGCGGGTGCGGCCGGTTCGGCGGTCCCGGAGGTGCCGCACGCGACGACCATCGTGGCGCTCACCTTCGACGGCGGCGTCGTGATGGCCGGCGACCGGCGCGCCACCATGGGCAACCTCATCGCCCACCACGAGATGGAGAAGGTCTTCCCCGCCGACGACTACTCCTGCGTCGGCATCGCCGGCACGGCAGGGGTGGCCGTCGAGATGGTCCGGCTGTTCCAGGTCGAGCTGGAGCACTACGAGAAGATCGAGGGGGCCCTGCTCTCACTCGACGGCAAGGCCAACCGGCTGGCGACCATGATCCGCGGCAACCTCGGCCTGGCGATGCAGGGCCTGGCGGTGGTTCCGTTGTTCGCCGGCTACGACATCGACCGGGGCACCGGGCGGATCTTCTCCTACGACGTCACCGGCGGGCGCTACGAGGAGCGCGACCACCACAGCGTGGGCTCGGGCTCGCTGTTCGCCCGCGGGACCCTCAAGCGGGGCTGGCGCCGTGACCTGGACGCCGCCGCCGCGGTCCGGGTGGCCGTCGAATCGCTCATCGACGCGGCGGAGGACGACTCGGCGACCGGCGGACCGAACGAACGGCGCCGGATCTACCCGGTGGTCGCCACGGTCACCTCGGCCGGGTACCGGCGGGTGGCCGAGGACACGCTGGCCGGCGACGTCGCCGCCGTGCTGGACGGCCGAACCGCCGGCGAGCAGCGTGAAGGAGGCCCGCGGCCATGAGCATGCCCCCGTACTACGCCTCGCCCGAGCAGATCATGAAGGACCGGGCGGACTACGCCCGTCGCAACATCGCCCGCGGCCGTCCCGTGGCGGTCCTGGGGTACGAGGGCGGGATCGCCTTCGTGGCCGAGAACCAGTCACGCTCGCTGCACAAGATCAGTGAGATCTACGACCGGGTCGCCTTCGCCGCAGTGGGCAAGTACAACGAGTTCGAGAACCTGCGGGTCGCCGGCGTCCGCTATGCCGACCTGCGCGGGTACTCCTACGACCGGTCCGACGTCACCGCACGCGGCCTGGCCAACGCCTACGCCCAGACGCTGGGGGCGGTCTTCACGTCCGAACCCAAGCCGCTCGAGGTCGAGCTCGCGGTCGCCGAGGTTGGCACCACGCCCGAGGGAGACCAGATCTTCCGGCTCACCTACGACGGCTCGGTCGGCGACGAGGGCTCCTTCGTGGCCATGGGGGGTGCGGCCGAGCAGATCACCGCGGGGTTGCAGGAGTCATGGCGCGCCGGTATGACGCTGTCCGAGGCCCTCGGCCTGGCGGCGTCCCTGTTGTCGCGCGAATCCGGCAACGGCGCCGCCGAGGAGACCGTTCTCGGCCCCGCTCAGCTCGAGGTCGCCATCCTCGATCGACAGCGCCCGCGCCGCGCCTTCCGCCGCCTGGCGGGGCCGCTGCTGGAGCGCCTACTCACCCCTGACGACCCGACGACCGACGTTCCGGCCATCGACGACACCCGGCCCGGTATGCACGACACCCTGACCGGTGACGCGCAAACCGCCGGGGACGCGCAGAGCACGGGGGAGCCGAACGGCGGGGAGCCCGACCCGGCCTGACCGGGCCGACAGCGCCGCGAGTCTGGACCACAGCTGGGGCGGGGGAGCGTAGAGCACCGCCGCCGCCGTGTGTTCCAGGGCCCGGTGCAGCGCCAGGGCGGCGGCCACCACCGCCAGCGCCATCACCGGGGGCAGCAGCAGCGGGGCGACCCCGGCCATCGGCCAGGCACCGGTGACGTACAGCGCCCAGGTGAGGGCCACCACCAACGGTCCGTGGGCGACGTAGACCGGCAGGGTCAGGCCGCCCAGGGCCCGCAGCGGTCGCCACCCGGCCAGCAGGACCGCGAGTGCGATCCCGGCGGCCAGACCGAACAGCCGCAGCAGCAGGCCGACGCCGAACACGCCGTCCAGGTGCCGCGCGGCCACGGCGACCGCCGCGGCGGACCAGCCCAGGACGATGCCCGCGCCGAGCAGCGGGCGGCGCCGCACCCGATCGGCCAGGCCCAGGACGACGGTGCCGCCGCGACAGCCCACCAGGAAGAACAGGTAGAACCTCGGCACCCCGTTCCAGCCGAAGTTCGACCCGGGCACCAGGGTCGAGAGCCAGACGGCCGCCACCCCCGCGGCCGCACCCACCTGGGCGGGCACCGGCAGACGGGACGAGGCCCTGGCGAGCACGAAGTAGAACGCCAGGACCCACAGGAACCACATCTCCGAGCGCGGCCGGACGACGGTGGCCGCCAGGGCCAGCAGCCAGTGGCCCCAGGTCTGGTGCCCGTGGGTGAAGGTATAGGCCAGGTAGGCCGCGAACAGGCCGATCGGCTGCCACATCAGGTACACCCACAACAGGAACGTGATCTTGCCCCCGAACAGCTCCCGCCACGGCCGGTGCAGCCACCGCACCGCCAGCAACCCGGAGACGGTGAAGAACAACGGCATCCGCAGGCCCACCAGCACCTCGTTGATCCGCTCCCAGACGACTGGGTTCGAACCCGCCGAGGCGAGCCAGTCGCGCACGTGCAGCAGAACCACGAGCACGATCGCCAGCCCACGTCCGCTGTCGAGCCAGGCCACGCGCTCCGCGACCCGGCCGCCGACCTCTGTCACCCTGACCACCCGGACCCCGATCCCGACGGTTGCCAACACCGAGGCGCAGTCTTGTGACCGGTGGCTCAAGTGGACGTTAACCGGGGCTGAGCTTCACACCAGGACGCCGGCTTCGAACGCTCACCGCCCGAACCGGCTTCACGGGTGCGCGCCAGGGTCTCTCGCCCGGTATCCGGGATCGAGGGGGCCACCTACAGTGGTGGGCATGGACCGCCGAATCGTCGGGATCGAGACCGAGTTCGGGGTGACGTGCGCCTTCGAGGGGCAGCGCAAGCTCAGCCCCGACGAGGTCGCCCGCTACCTCTTCCGCAAGGTGGTGTCCTGGGGCCGGTCCAGCAATGTCTTCCTGCGCAACGGCGCCCGGCTCTACCTCGACGTGGGCTCCCATCCCGAGTACGCCACCCCCGAGTGCGACGACGTCCGGCAGTTGGTGATCCACGACCGGGCGGGCGAGCGCATCCTCGAGGGCCTGCTGGTGGACGCCGAGCGCCGGCTGCACGAGGAGGGCATCGCCGGCGAGGTGTTCCTGTTCAAGAACAACACCGACTCGGCCGGCAACTCCTACGGCTGCCACGAGAACTACCTGGTCAGCCGACACGGCGAGTTCGGCCGGCTCTCCGACGTCCTGATCCCGTTCCTGGTCACCCGGCAGTTGGTCGTCGGCGCCGGCAAGGTGCTGCAGAACCCGCGCCGCGCCGGGTGCTGTCGGTCGCAGCGCGCCGCCCCCATCTGGGAGGGCGTCTCCAGCGCGACCACCCGGTCGCGGCCGATCATCAACACCCGTGACGAGCCCCACGCGGACGCCGAGAAGTATCGCCGGCTGCACGTCATCGTCGGCGACTCGAACATGTCCGAGACGACGACCATGCTCAAGGTCGGCGCCACCGATCTCGTGCTGCGCATGATCGAGGCCGGGGTCGTCGTCCGGGACCTCACCCTGGAGAACCCGATCCGGGCCATCCGTGAGGTGAGCCACGACCTGACCGGCCGGCGCCGGGTCCGGCTGGCCAACGGGCGCGAGGCGAGCGCCCTGGAGATCCAGCAGGAGTACCTGGATCGGGCCAAGGACTTCGTCGACTCACGGGGCCTGCACACCGACGTCGTCAAGCGGGTGCTCGACCTGTGGGAACGCGGCCTTCGGGCGGTCGCCACCGGCGACCACTCGCTCGTCGACCGGGAGATCGACTGGGCGATCAAGTACCGACTGGTGGAGCGCTACCGGGCGCGCCACGACCTGCCGCTGTCCTCGCCCCGGATCGCCCGGCTCGACCTGGCCTACCACGACATCCACCGCCGCCGCGGCCTGCACTACCTGCTGCTCGACAAGGGCCTGGCCGAGCGGGTCAGCTCGGACATCGAGATCTTCCGCGCCACCGCCGTCCCGCCGCAGACCACCCGCGCGAAGCTGCGCGGCGACTTCGTCAAGCGAGCGCAGGAGCGCCGCCGCGACTTCACCGTCGACTGGGTCCACCTCAAGCTCAACGATCAGGCCCAGCGCACGGTGCTGTGCAAGGACCCGTTCCGGGCGGTCGACGAGCGGGTGGAGCGGCTGATCCAGAGCATGTGATCGGCATCTGACCGGCGGGGATGAGGCCGTCGCCGTCGATCGCCTAGGGTTGGGCCTCGTGCCCCGCCGCTCGTCGCTCGCCGTCCTGGCCGTCGTGGTGCTCGGGATGACGGTGAGCCTGGCCGGCTGCTTCACGCCGACCTCCACGATCTCGCCCACCCCGTCGGCCAGCCCGCACGGCCTGGAGGCGGTCACGGTCGAGCAGTGGCCGGACGACGGGTCACCCGAGGTCGAGGTGTCGCCGCCCGTGGCGGTCTCCGCCACCCAGCGTGAGGTGCTGACCACGGGCACCGGTGCCAAGGCGGCCGCCGGGCAGCGTGTCACCATCGACTACGTCGGCTACAACGGCACGGACGGCAAGGAGTTCGACACCTCCTACGGGTCACGCCCGGCGAGCTTCGTACTCTCGCCCAAGGGCAACCTCGAGGGGCTGATCAACGCGTTGATCGGCACCACGGCCGGGACGCGGCTGCTGTTGGCCGTGCCGCCCGATGAGGCCTACGGCTTGAAGGGATCACCGGCGGCCGGCATCGGTCCGACCGACACCATCGTCCTGGCGGTCGATCTCAAGGCCGTCAAGGACGTGTTGACCAAGGCCACCGGCAAGGCGGTGGCGCCGAAGGCCGGGTTGCCGACCGTCACGGTGAACGCCAAGGGCGTGCCGACGATCACGCTTCCCAAGGCGAATCCGCCGACCAACCTGGTGGTGCAGCCGCTGATCGTCGGAGCGGGCGACCGGGTCTCCCGGGGGCAACAGATCACCGTGCGGTACACGGGGGTGTTGTGGCCGGGCGGCACGGTGTTCGACACCTCCTGGGAGGACCCCACCCCGGCCTCGTTCCAGATCGGCGAGGGGAAAGTGATCTCCGGGTGGGACCGCGGGTTGGTCGGCCAGACGGTCGGCAGCCGCATCCTGTTGGTGATCCCGCCGGACGACGGGTACGGCGCCGAGGGCAAGCCCGCGCTGAAGATCAAGGGCACCGACACCCTGGTGTTCGTGGTGGACATCCTCGATGCCGCCTGATCGGCGACCGGCGGGATGCGACGAGTGGTGCACGAGCGACGAGCAGGCAACGAGCGAGGAGAAGAAATGGACTTCCAGGGCCGCGGCAGGCCGGAGATCGACTTCCCGGGCGGCGAGCCGCCGCAGGGTCTCGAGACGGTGGACGAGGTCGAGGGCACCGGCGAGGTCGCCTCGGCGGGCTGCACCGTCCGGGCGCACTATGTCGGCGTGGCGTTCTCGACCGGGGAGGAGTTCGACGCGTCCTGGAACCGGGGCTCGCCGCTGGACTTCCGACTCGGCGTCGGGCAGGTCATCCCCGGCTGGGACAAGGGCATCGAGGGCATGCGGGTGGGCGGCCGTCGCCGACTGGTGATCCCGCCCCACCTGGCCTACGGCAGCCGGGGCGCCGGCGGGGTGATCGGTCCCGACGAGACCCTGATCTTCGTCGTCGACCTCGTGGACGTCAGGTAGCCGACCGACGTCGGGTGACCGGCCTCGTCCGGTGACCGGCGGCCCGGGGGTCTGACTCAGGCGAGCAGCGCGGCCGCGTGGCGTCCCGCGGCCGCCGAGGCGAGGAAGGCGGGTTCGTCGCCGTCCAGGCCTCGGCCCATGGTGACCAGCCGGACCGGGCTGGCCTCCAGGGCCCGCCGCAACCCCGTGACCGCGACCTCGACGAGGCGGTGGCGGCCGTGCGGGGGAGCCAATGACGCCGCGGCGGCCCGGATCCGGGCGGCCAGTTCCGGGTAGCGCTCCTCCAGGGCGGGCACCGGGATCTCGGCCGGCGCCAGCGCCACCCGGCCGAGCGCCGTCAGGCTGTGGTGGGACACGCCCCGGTGGCGGGCCCGCTCATCTGCCCCGGAGATCCGCAGCGCGGCCACCGGCCGGCCGCGCAACGTGGCCGCGGCGTTGACCGCCTCGCCGACGCTCACCCCGCCGAACCCCCAGCGGGTGCCGGTGCCGAGCATGCCCGGGCCGGGTGCCACCACGGCGACGTCGGCGTGGACGACGAAGCGGGCGGCCAACAGCCCGGAGTGGAGGCTGACCGCCTCGAGATCGCCGCCGAAGGCCTGCCCGACGGTGATGCAGGTCTGGATCCAGCCGGCCTCGCGCAGCCCGGCCACGGCCCGTGAGAACCATGCCGGCAGTGCCGCGGCGTCCGTCATCACGTAGGCGACCCGCGGCGGCGGTGCCTCCGGCGGCCAGTCGGCC
>CAYYCE010000086.1:0-9066 GCA_964469635.1 uncultured Kineosporiaceae bacterium | reverse complement strand
CTCCTCCGGCACGGTGGTGATGCCGACCGCCGTGGTCACGAACCCGCTCGACCAGGAGCTCTGCTCCTGAGCAACCCTCGCGCAGGCAGCGCAGCGCCGGGGCGCCCGGGTGGAGGATCTCCCGGGCGCCCGGTGGCGAATCCGTGCACGAGACGGGTGGGGTCACGAGTCGGTGGTGCAGGACCCGTCGCGCAGTCGGTCGCGGATCTGGTCGTGGTCACCGCTGGCGTCGCGGTCGCGGGCCTGGGTGCGCTCCGGCGTCCCGTCGCAGGTCCCGTCGCAGGTCCCGTCGCCGTTGCCGTTGCCGTTGCTGTTGCCGTTGCCGTTGCCGTAGGGACCCTGCCAGGTGGTCGACACCTGGGTGGTCGCCGGGTCCGGGCCGTTCGTCTCGGCGAGTGCCGAGGTGGCGAGCAGTCCTGTGGTTGCCGCAGCGACGAAGCCGATTGCCGTGAGGGTGATGGCTCGACGCATCGTGGACACCTTCCTTCCATCGTCTGTGGTTGTGTTGACGACTCCATTCCAGCCCGGCGCCGTGGAGGGGCGGTGGCGCTGCTGTGGAGGCGGTGTGGAGATCGGCCCCGGCGATCGGCCCCGGTCATCGGCCCGGCGATCCGTCCGGCGATCCGCCCGGCGATCGGGCGTGTATCCGAGGCCTGCGCTCCGGACTCCAGTGTCCGTAGGGTGGTCGCCACCGCTGCGCACCGAGGGGGTGCCGTCATGGCCGGACCCGCCGGGCTGGAGGCGCTCTCGCCGTCCGCCGCCCGCGCCGTCCAACTCGCGCGTGCCGCGACGTCGTTCCGGTTGGCGCGCAGGCGAGGTCCCCAGGTCACCGAGAGCCCGTCGCCCACGTCCGGGACCATCCACGGGGCGACGATCGACGCCGAGGTGGGACCCGAGGACCTGCTCGTCGGGGTGCTGCTCGCACACCCGGACGCCGCCGGCGAGGGCCGCGTGCTGCTGCACCACTTCGGGCTCACCGCCAGGGACGTGCTGCCCGCGGACTATCCGGCGGTCGACTTCGCCGATCTCGCCCGCCACGCCGCCGGGCTGCCGGAGGCCGTCGACCGCAGCGGGCTCGTCGAGATCGAGGCCGTACTGGACAACGCCCGCTCGCTCGGCGAGGGCACTGCCCGTCTGGCGCACGTGCTGGCCGCGTTGCTGAACCTGGGTCCTCCGCTGCGGTGGTCCGAGGCGCTCGCGGCACGAGGCGCCGAGTGGACGACGGTGCTCGACTCCTACCGGCGCTGGCTCGCCGCGGAGCCCAGCGAGGGCCGCGGCGTCGCCGGGGAGCGGTTGCGGGGCTGGTTGGAGGGACAGAATCCGCGCCGGCCCGTCGACGTCCCGCGGTTCGCCTCGGACCAGATCGACGCCGGACGCGACCTGGTCGGCATCCAGTCCGAGGCGGACGCGTTCGCCTACCTCATCGCCTCCGTCGATCTCACGCCACCACTGGCGATCGGGCTGTTCGGGGACTGGGGGAGCGGCAAGAGCTTCCTGATGCAGGCCATCGATCGACGTCTCGACACCCTGACGGCCAGCGTCGCCGACGATGCGCAGTCGCAGGTGCGGGTCTGGAAGAGCATCGACCGCATCGAGTTCAACGCCTGGGAGTACGTGCAGGGCAACCTCTGGGCCGGCTTGCTCGAACGGATCTTCGCCGCTCTCGGGACGTTCCGACCGCAGCTCGTCGAGGCGCGACGTCGTCCGGTGGAACGCGAGGTCGCCGTCGCGAACCGGACGATCTCGGACGTCGAGGTCCGCCTCGAGCAGGCCGAGCGGAACATCGGGCCCGCCGAACAGGCGGTGACCCGGGCCGGGCAACGGGTCGAGGACGCCCGCCAGGAGGCCGAGCGACGCGCGGACGACGCGCGGGCGGCCACGGCGCAGGACGAGGCCCGCCGGGCGCTGCGCAGGCTGTGGGGGTGGCTGCCGGTCCTCCTGCTCGGCCGGCGCGGCGGCGACTTCGTCACGGCGCTCGAACAGGCCCGCGCCGAACTGGCCCGGGGCCGCGTGCTCACCGGGGCGTACTGGCGGAACCCGCTGCACGTCGTCCTGATCTGGCTCGGGGCGATGCTGGTGCCCGCCGTGGCGTGGCTGCTGTCCGGCTGGGGCGCGGGACCGGGCGCGTCGATGCTCGGCGGGCTGGCGATGCTCGTCCCCCTGGTGACCTCGACGCTCACCGTCGCCACCCGGTGGGGCCGGGAACGCCTGGACGATCTGGAGGCCGCCGAGGCCGCCGTCCAGGAGGAGTTCCAGCGGCCGGTGCGGGAACAGGAGGCGGCGCTGGCCGCGGCCCGGCGGCACCTGGAGGAGGTGGGCGCGCAGTACCGGGCGGTCCGGGACGAGCGGCAGCAGGCCGAACAGGAGCGCGACCGGCTCGAGGCGGCCCTGGAACGCCTGACACCCGAACGGATCCTGGTCGAGTTCGCCGATCAGCGCAGTGCCGAGTACGCCGGTCGGCTGGGGCTGCTCGCCCAGGTGCGCCGCGACCTGCTGGCGGTCGAGAGCGCCGTCCTGGCCAGCAACGAGCGGTTGCGCGCCGAGCCCTCCACCGCTGCGGGAGAGACGGCTGCGGGGGAGGCGGCCGCGGGGGAGGCGGCCGCGGGGGAGGCGGCCGCGGACGGCGGGGCGCCGCGCCAGGTGCCCAACCGGATCGTGCTCTACATCGACGACCTCGACCGATGCCCGCCGGACACCGTCCTCGAGGTGCTCGAGGCCGTGCACCTGCTGTTGTCGTTCCGGATGTTCGTCGTGGTGGTGGCCGTCGACTCCCGCTGGCTCACCTCGGCGCTCACCGACCGGCTGATCGCACTGCGATCCGACGCGCACGGCGAGAACGGGGACGGGCAGGATCGCGCGACCCCGAAGGACTACCTGGAGAAGATCTTCCAGCTGCCGTTCTGGGTGCAGCCGGTGCCGCCGGCCGGGCGGGGACAACTCCTCCACGGTCTGCTGGCCGACTCCGTGCGCTACGAGGGCGACGGCCCTGACGAGGTCGGCGCAGCCGGTGATGGTCTGGCGCTGACCGATCGGGAGCGCGAGGCCGTCGAGGCCATGCTCGTCCGCCACGGCGCGGAGGTGCGGCTGGACACCAGCCCGCTGACGCTGTCGCCGTCCGACCTCGCCTTCCTCGAGGGGCTGGCCGTCCTGCTCGGCGACACCCCGAGACGGATCAAGCGGTTCGTCAACACCTGCCAGCTGCTCTATGCGATGGCGCCGCCGCTGAACCCCCACGGGTCCCCGAGCGAGCGCCACGTGATCGCGCTGGTGTCCGCCATCAGCGAGGGGCTGCCCGGCGTCGCCGCGCGGTGGCTGCCCGACCTGACCCGGTGCGGCGCGTCGGTGCCCGACCGCTCCCCCACGGACGCCGCACTGGGCGCCACCACGCTGCTGACCCACGCCACCGCCCTGCCCGAGCTGGCTGGGCCGGCGGAGGCGGGTGTGCCGATGGGTGAGCCGATGGGTGTGCCGACCGCCGAGCGCGCCCGGCTGCTGGGCTGGCTCGAGGCCAACCCGGGCTGGAAGAGCGTGACCCTGGCGCAGCTCGACGTCCGGTTGGACATGATCCGGCGGTTGAGGTTCGACCGTCCGAGGGAGCCTCAGCGGCGGACGAGGCGCACCAGGGCGTCGTAGGCGATGCGACCCTCACCGACGTCCCGGGAGACCCGGCCGGCAGTGACCACGTCGAAGTCGCGTCCGGCGAGGTCGCCCAGCACATCCTCGGCGGTCATCAGCGCCGCGGGATCCTTCGGCCCGCCGGTGCCCTCGGCGAGGTTGGTCGAGTCATGGGCCACCAGCAGGAAGGTGCCGCCGGCCGCGAGGGCGTCGAAGGCATTGCGGACGGCGGCCGCCCGCTGCGCCGCGGGAAGCTGCAGGTAGGCGATGACCGCCAGGTCGAACTCACCGTCCGCGCGCCAGGTCGTCGCGTCGGCGCGCACCCAGGTGACGGGGGTGTCGCCGGCGAGGGTGGAGCCCTTGTCGAGCCCGGTCTGGGAGAAGTCGACCGCGGTGACGTCCCAGCCGCGGTGGGCCAGCCAGATGGCGTTGCGTCCCTCGCCCGCCGCCAGGTCGACCGCCCGTCCCGCCGGTAGATCGGCGCACTCCCGTGCGACGAACAGGTTCGGTTCGAGCGACCAGACCAGTTCGCTGCCCGCGTATCGCTCGTCCCAGGCCGTGGAGTCCATGCCGCCACCTTACGGACCGAGGCTGTGGGCGGCGTCCCGGCGGCTCACGGGGGGCTCCCCGACCACGATCAGCCGACCAAGATCACCGAAAGTGCGTGGTTCCGACCCGGTGAGTGGGTCAAGAGGGCGCACTAACGGTGATCTTGGGGCGGGCGGCGGGGGTAACGGGGGAGGGGGGATGGTCAGTGGCCCAGGAGGGTCTGGGTGATCCGGATGGCTCCGGGTCCGATCACCACGACGAAGAACGCCGGGAAGATGCACAGCAGCACCGGGAAGACGATCTTCACCGGCACCTTCTGGGCCCGTTCCTCGGCCCGCTGCCGCCGCCGCAGCCGCATCTCGGCGGCCTGTTCGCGCAGCACCCCGGCCACCGGAACCCCCAGCCGGTCGGCCTGCACCAACGCGGTGACGTAGGTGCGCAGTTCGGGGATGTCGCTGCGCGCCGCAAGGTCGCCGAAGGCCTCGGCGCGCGAACGCCCGAACTGCATCTCCTGCAGCACCCGGGCGAACTCCTGGGCCAGCGGGCCCGTGCTGTTCTGGGCCACCCGCAGCGTCGCCGCGTCGAGTCCGAGCCCGGCCTCGACGCAGACGACCAGCATGTCCACGGCATCGGGCAGCGCGCGCCGGATCCGTTCCTGCCGCTTGAGCCCGGCGTTGTAGAGCGACAGGTCCGGTGCCCAGTACCCGATCGCGGTCAGCGCGAGGCCGAGGGTGAGGGTCGTGGACGACCGGACGGCGAGGGCGGTCAGCAGCCCGACGCCGCCCAGCGAGATCACCCAGGCGGCCTTCGCGGCCAGTAGCGACTCGGAGGTCCATCGGCCCGAGTTGCCCGCCAGGTCCAACCGGTGACGCCATCGCTTCGGTGTCCCCGCCGGGGTGATCCGCCGGCCCCACCGGGCCAGCAGTCGCAGCAGCGGCCAGCCGATCCGCTGACCGCCGCCGCGTTCGGCCAGCGGGACGACGTCGGCCACCGCGACCGGCCGCGAGGAATGGATCAGCTGCAGCGACCGCGCCACCCCCCGCGGCTCGGCGCGGGGGACGAGGACGGCGAGCACTGCCAGCGCCAGGCCGAGCCCGGCCAGCGCCGCGGCGATCAGCCCTCCGGGACCGGCCACGACCACTCTCCTCTCAATGCCGCTCAACGCCTCTCAACGCAACGGGTCTCGGGCGTCCCTCAGACGTCCACGGTGGCGATCCGGAACATCCAGAACGCACCCACCACCATTCCGACGGCGCCGCCGGCCACCAGGACGAGTCCCGGCCGCGTCGTCCACAGCACCTCGACATAGGTCCGGCGGAACGCGGCCATGAAGCCGCCCAGCACGATCGGCAGCAGCATCAGCACGTACGCCGACAGCCGTCCCTCGGCCGAGAGCGCCCGCACCTGCCGGAAGAGCGCCGCCCGCTCCCGCAACGTGGCCGCCGTCCTCGTCAGCACCTCGGCCAGGCTGCCGCCGACCGAATGCTGGATCCGCATCGCCATCACGGCCAGCCGCCACTCCTCGCTGCGCATCCGCACCGCGATCGCGTCGAGCTCGTCGGTCAGGTCGGCCCCGACCCGGGCCCCCGCCAGCGCCCGACCCAGTTCGGAGGCCATCGGCTCGAGGGCGTTCTGCTGCGCCGTCGCCAGCGCCTGGGCGAGGGCGAACCCGCTGCGCAGGCCGCCGGCGACCACCTGCAGGATGTCGGGCAACTGGTCGGCGAAGGCCCGGCAGCGCTGCGACTGCCGCCACCTCAGCCACGCCTGCGCACCGAACCAGGCCAGCGCCGCGCCCAACGGCAGCCCGAGCCGGTGGACCGGCAGGAGCAGGGCGAGGACGACGCCGCCGACGGCCATGGCGCCCAGCCGCAGCGCCACCCACTCGTGCGGCAGCAGCGTCAGCCCGGCCCGGTTCAGCCGCAGCGCGAGCTCGGTGTTGCGGCCCCGCCCGCCGAGCAGCCGGGCGGTGGCGGCCAACGCCCCGGCCCTCGCGGTGCCCAGCGGGGAGGGGTGGACGGACGCCGGCCGCGCACCGCCGTTCGCGGGGCCCGCCGCGTAGGCGGCCAGCACCCGGTCGCGCCGATCGGTGGGGGCCCCCCGGCCCGGCCAGCCGAGGAGGATCACCAGCAGCGCGAGGGCGAGGAAGGTCAGGACGGCGAGCCGGGTCGGCGTGGGTGCCGACGCGGTCGTCACCGCGAGCCAGAGCGCCGCCGCCGCGGCGGGGACGGCGAGCAGCCGCCTCACCCGACACCCGCCGGGGACGCGCCGAACAGCTCCGGCGGGAGGTGGATCCCGCTGTCCGCCAACGCGTTCGCGAACCCGGGACGTAGCCCCGTCGGGAGCAGCCGGCCGAGGTCGCGACCGGCCGAGTCGTAGCCCCGGTGCTCGTAGGCGAACAGGTCCTGCAGGGTGAAGGTGTCCCCCTCGAGCCCGAGCACCTCGGTGACGGCGATCACCCGGCGGGCGCCGTCGCGCAGCCGGACCTGGTGGACGATGATGTCCAGGGCCGAGGCGATCTGCTCGCGGATGGCGCGCACCGGCAGGTCGATCCCCGCCATGAGGACCATGGTCTCGAGGCGGGAGAGCGCGTCGCGGGGCGAGTTGGCGTGAACCGTGGTGATGGAGCCCTCGTGACCGGTGTTCATCGCCTGGAGCATGTCGAAGGCCGCACCGTCGCGGACCTCGCCGACGACGATCCGGTCGGGCCGCATGCGCAGCGCGTTGCGGACCAGGTCGCGGATCGTCACCTCGCCGCGCCCCTCGGCGTTGTCCGGGCGCGACTCCATACGGACCACGTGGGGCTGGCGCAGCTGCAGCTCCGCGGCGTCCTCGATGGTCACGATCCGCTCGCCGCCGGGGATGAACGACGACATCACGTTGAGCGTGGTGGTCTTGCCGCTGCCCGTGCCGCCGCTGATCAGGATGTTGAGCCGGCCGTGCATGCACAGCCGCAGCAGGTCCGCGGCGGCTGCGGAGAAGGTGCCGTAGGAGACCAGATCGGCGACGCCGAGCGGGTCGGAGGCGAACTTGCGGATGGTGAGCACCGGGCCGTCCAGGGCGATCGGGGCGACGACGGCGTTGATCCGGGAGCCGTCGGGAAGCCTCGCGTCGACCATCGGCGAACTCTCGTCGAGCCGGCGCCCGACCCGGGTCACGATCTTGTCGATGGTGCTCCGCAGGTGCGTCTCGTCCACGAACGTCGTGTCGACCGGGTAGAGCATCCCGGAGCGCTCGACGTAGATGGCGTCCGGGCCGTTGACCATGATCTCGCTGACCGACGGGTCGCGCAGGAGCGGCTCGATCGGGCCGTGTCCGAGGACCTCGTCGACGACCTCCTGGGCCAGCCGCGCCCGGTCGGCCACCGACAGCGGGGTGTCCTCGGACTGCACCACGGCCTGGACGCAGGCCCGGACCGCGGACTCCAGATCCTGTTGCGGCAGTTGCGGGTCGTACAGCCTCGGGCCGAGCGTCCTGACCAGTCCGGCGTGCACCTGGGCCTTCAGGTCGGCGGCGGAGTGCCGCCGTCCACCGCCCGAGCCGTGGGCCGGCGCCTGCGGCGTGGAGGCCCGATGCCCACCGCGCCGCTGCACGTCGATCGCCGCCTCGACCAGACCCGACGCCCGCCGGGCGGCCTCCAGTCGTTCCTCGAGGTTCACCGAGCACCTCTTCGACGGAGCCGGGACCGCAGCCCGCCGCCGCGCTCGACCGGGGCCGGTTCGGACCGGCCGCCCACGATCAGGCCGGCCAGTTCGTGGACGGCGAAGCTGACCGCGTGCGTCGGCTGCGATCGGACGATCAGCTGGCCGCGATTGATCGCCGCCGGGACGTCGCCGCTCGACGGGATCTGCACGGCGACCCGGGTGAGCAGGGCGCGCTCGACGTCCACGACATCGAGGCCGACCCGGGAGTCCGCCCGGTTCAGGGCCAGCAGCCGCGACGGCTTCGGATACCCGAGCAGGTCGAGGGTGTCGAGGCAGACCCTGAGGTTCTTCAGCGCCGGCACGTCGGGCGTGGCCAGCAGCACGAAGACGTCCGTGGAGTCGAAGGCGGTCAGCACCTGCTCGGTGATCGCCGGCGGGGTGTCGAGGACGACGAAGTCGTACATCCGGCGTAGCACCCGCAGCAGTTCGCCGACCAACGCCGGGGCGACGTTGCCCGCCTGGGCCGGGCTCACCGGGGCGATGACCGCCTCGAGGCCGCCGGCGGCGGGGGTCAACACCGAGGCGACCCCGGTCTCGTCCATCGACCCGACCATCGGCAGCAGGTCGACGATGGTGCGCTCCGGGAGCAGCTGCATGGCGATCGCCACATCCCCGAACTCCAGGTCCAGGTCGACCAGGCAGACCCGGCGGTCGCCCAGGGCGAGCGCGGCGGCCAGATTCGTGGCGACGGTCGTCTTGCCGCAGCCGCCCTTGGCCGAGAACACCGTCACGATCCGGCCGTCGCGGGCCGCGCCGGTGCCGTCCGGCGCCAGCACCACCTGGCGCAACCGGTGGGAGACCTCCAGACACCGTCGGGCCACGGCGACGACCTCGCCGAGATCGTCCGGGGTGGTCACCTCGCGTACGCCCGCCCGCAGCGCGAGGGCGAGCACCTGGACGTCGAGGCGGCGGCGCAGCAGCACCATGCCGGTGTGGGGGCGCTGCACCTGCCACGTCGCCGCGACCTCGAGTGCCTGGCCGAGGTCGACGTCGGGGCCGACGACCACCAGCAGCTCGCCGGGGTCGTCGGCGAGGTGGTGGACGGCGGCGGGCAGGCTGTCGACGTGATGGGCGCCGCCCAGGGCGAGGGCGAGATCGGCGGCCGACCGGGGGTCGGCCTCGACGACGAGTGTCACCTGGCCTCCTGGAACAAGCGTCGATCGTCGGTGCCGACGCCGGGGGAGACCTCGGCGTCGGGTCC
>CAYYCE010000085.1:8533-9090 GCA_964469635.1 uncultured Kineosporiaceae bacterium | reverse complement strand
CTCGGCACCGGCCAACACCGCCACGGTGACCTCCCTGCACGTCGGCTCGCACACACGGTCTGGCACGCGTGGGCCCGGCGCACCCACGGACCCTCAGGCCATCGTGACACGCGGGCCCGGTCCAAGGCGAGAGGCCTGACACCCACCCGACGTCGCGGGTGACCTCTACAGTGGTCCCGCAGGTGTCGGCTCGAGGGGTCGGCGGCGGATCAAGGGGTTGGTGGGCGGGTGTTCTACTGGCTGCTCAAACGGATCATCCTCGGTCCGCTCATGTTCACCGTCTTCCGGCCCTGGGTCAAAGGCGAGGAGAACGTCCCGGAGTTCGGCGGAGCCATCCTGGCCAGCAATCACCTCTCGTTCTCCGACTCGATCTTCCTGCCGCTGGTGGTCAAGCGCCGGGTGACCTTCCTGGCCAAGGCCGACTACTTCACCGGCGGGGGGCTCAAGGGACGGGCCACCGCCCTGTTCTTCCGCGGGGTCGGACAGATCCCCATGGACCGTTCCGGCGGCAAGGCCTCGGACGCCTTCCACGTGATCGCGCCCTCGCTCCCGGGCTA
>CAYYCE010000085.1:0-8523 GCA_964469635.1 uncultured Kineosporiaceae bacterium | reverse complement strand
CGGCAAGGCCTCGGACGCCGCGCTGAACTCCGGTCTGAAGGTGCTGGGGCGGGGGCACCTGATGGGCATCTACCCCGAGGGCACCCGGTCGCTGGACGGCCGGCTCTACCGGGGCAAGACCGGGGTGGCGCGAATGGCGCTCGAGGCCGGGGTACCGGTGATCCCGGTGGCGATGGTCGGTACCGACAAGGTGCAGCCGATCGGACGCAGGATCCCGCACGTCGGCCGCGTCGGGATCGTCATCGGCGAGCCGTTGGACTTCTCCCGCTACGAGGGGATGGCCGAGGACCGGTACGTGCTCCGCTCCGTCACCGACGAGATCATGTACGCCCTGATGGAGCTGTCCGGCCAGGAGTACGTGGACATCTACGCCTCCACCATGAAGGAGCGGTTGGCCGCGGCCAAGCGCAAGACCAACGCGGTCAGCGAGCGCGTGGAACGGGTGGCCGAGCGCGGCAGGAGCGCGGCCGACCAGGCCGGATCGCTGACCGGATCGCACGACGGGGCCGCCCACGAGGCCGCTCGTGAGGCCGCTCGTGAGGCCGCCGGCGGGACGGCCGATGAGGAGAGCCCGGACGTCGACGCCACCGGATGAGGCGGATATCGACCGGGGCCGCGGCGGTCGGTCTCGGGGCCTGGCTGGCGACGGTCCCGGTGCTGCACGCGGTGTTGGCGGACGCCGACCGCGGCCTGGACGCCATGGACGAGAGCCACTACCTGATGGCCGCCCAACCGTGGGCCTCGGACAAGGCGTTCAACGGCGTCTTCGGCTGGTACTCGGGGCCGCTGCTGCGTCTGGTCGGCGGTGACCTGGGGCGGTTCCGGGTGCTCGCCGCCCTGCTGCTGATCGGGGCGGCCGCGGTGCTCGCCGCCGCTGTGCGCCGGGCGAGCGAGCGCGTCGGCGGCCTGGCCTGGCCGTCGTGGCTGCGGGCGCTGTGGCCGCCGGCGGCGGTCTCGGCGGCGCTGTGCTACTACACCGTGTTCGTCCGCACCCCGAGCTACAACTGGTTCGCCGCGGCGGGTCTGATGCTGTTGGCCTCCGGGCTGCTCGGTGCGCTGGTGCTCGACCGGGCGGGTGCGGCGGCGGTGGTGGCCGGCGTCCTGGTCTCGCTCGGTGCCTTCGTGACCGCGATCGGCAAGGCGACCACGGCCCTGGCGGCGGCGGGCGTGCTGCTGCTCGCCGTGCTGCTGCACGTCGTCGGGCTGCGGCGGGACGCCGTCCGGTGGCGCGCGCTGCCTCCGGCGGTCGGAGCCGCCGCGGTGACGGCCGTCGGGCTGCTGGCGGTCCATGCCTTCGCGGTGCACTCGCCGGCGTTCACGGTGGCCACCTACCGTCGGGTCGGCGCCATGCTGTCGCGGGTCGATCCGGGTCACTACGCCCCCGGTGCGGTACTGCCGACCGCCAGGGCCGGGTTGCGCAACGTGCTCCTGGATCGCCCCCACGGATTCCTGCCGCTGTTGCTGCTCGTGCCGGTGGCCGCGGTGGTGACGTTCGCCGTCCGGCGACCACGGCCCGCCGGGACCGGTGCGGTGCCCCGCGCCGGGTCGGGCCTGCCGTTCGCACTGGCCCACGCGGCGTTGTGGTGGCTGACGCTCGTCGCGGTCCTCGCGGCCTATCCCGGCGGCGTTGCGGGTCTGGGGATGTCGAGTCCGCCGCTCGTGGTCGCCGCGGAGGGGGCGGTGCTGGTGGCGCTGTTCGTCTGGGTCCTCGATCCGGCCGGGCCGCGCCGACCGGCCGGCGACGGCCTCGTCGTCGAGGGGGACCCGGGGCGGGGGGGACGCCGTCCGGGGACGGCGCTGCTGGCCGCGGTGGCGCTGCTGGCGATGGGCGCGGCCTACCCGGTGGGCACCAACGTCGAGTACGCCACGCAACTGCACGGCGGGTTCCCCGTGCTCCTGGCCGCGGCGGTGATGGGGGTGAGCGCGATCGGCCGGGGCGCCGTGAGGCTCGCGGTGGCCTCGCTGGCCGCGGGAACGGTGCTGCTGGCGGGGGTGCTGGTGCCGACCACGCGGGCCGTGGCCCCCTACCGGATCGCCCCGTTGGACCGGCAGACCGAACCGCGCCAGATCGTGCCGGGCGCCCCCGAGGTGTTCGTGGACGCCTCGACCGCGGCCTGGGTGGACGACCTGCGCTCCCTCGCCAGGTCCGGCGGCTTCGTGCAGGGGTCCCCGGTGCTCGACCTGACCTGGCACCCGGCCTCGGTGCTCGTCCTCGGCGGACGGGCGCCGTCCGTGCTGCTGCCGGCCTTCCCCGGGTGGCCCCACCCGGACGTCTCGGCCGCCTACGCGCTGAGCCGGGAGGACGCCTCGGTCTGGCGTGCGGCCTGGTTGCTGGTGCCGTCCGGGCAGGACGATGCGCTCACGGACGCCGCCACCGAGGTGGTCGGTCGTGCCTTCCCCAGCGACTACGAGCTGCTCGGCACCGTCACGGCGCCCTACGACGGGCAGGTGCAGGGGTTGTGGCGTCCGCGTCCGGCCGCCTCGACTACCCTTGTCCGGTGAGTACCGGCATCGACGACCTGTCCGCCCTCCCCGCCGAGCAGGCCCTGCTGGCCGCCCTCGACACCTGGCGTGACCTGCCCGCCGCCCAGCAGCCCGACTGGCCGGACAGGGACGCCCTCGATGCGGCCTCCAGGGAGTTGGCCTCCTACCCGCCGCTGGTGTTCGCCGGTGAGTGCGACGAACTCAAGTCCAGCCTGGCCGCCGCCGCCCGCGGCGAGGCGTTCCTGCTGCAGGGCGGCGACTGCGCCGAGACCTTCGCCGAGGCGACGGCCGACCGGATCCGGAACAAGATCAAGACGCTGCTGCAGATGGCGGTGGTGCTCACCTACGGGGCGAGCATGCCGGTGGTCAAGGTCGGCCGGATGGCCGGCCAGTACGCCAAGCCGCGCAGCAAGCCGACCGAGACCCGGGGCGAGGTGGAGCTGCCGGCCTACCGCGGGGACGCGGTCAACGACTACGAGTTCGACCTGGCCAGCCGGATCCCCGACCCGCAGCGGCTGCTGCGCGCCTACCACACCAGCAGCGCGACGCTGAACCTGGTCCGGGCCTTCACCAAGGGCGGGTTCGCCGATCTGCGCCACGTGCACGAGTGGAACCGCGGCTTCGTGGCCACCCATGCCAACGCCCGGTACGAGGTCATGGCCCGCGACATCGACCGGGCGATGCGGTTCATGGCCGCCTGTGGCGGCGACTTCGAGGCGTTGCGCACGGTCGACTTCTACTCCAGCCACGAGGCGTTGCTGCTGGACTACGAGCACCCGCTGACCCGCATCGACTCCCGTACGGGGGCGCCGTACAACGTCTCGGCGCACTTCGTGTGGATCGGCGAGCGCACTCGGCAACTGGACGGTGCCCACGTCGAGCTGCTGTCCAAGGTGCGCAACCCCATCGGGGTCAAACTCGGCCCGACGACCACGCCGCAACAGGCGATCGAACTGGCCGAGAGGCTGGACCCGGAGCGCGAACCGGGCCGGTTGACGTTCATCACGCGCATGGGCGCCTCGCGGATCCGCGACGTGCTGCCGGATCTGGTCCAGGGGGTCGGCGACGTGGCCGGGCAGGTGCTGTGGGTCTGCGACCCGATGCACGGCAACACCTTCGAGTCCCCGGTCTCGGGCTACAAGACCCGTCGGTTCGAGGACGTCATGGACGAGGTGCGCGGCTTCTTCGAGGTTCACAACGCCCTGGGCACCGTTCCCGGTGGGATGCACGTCGAGCTCACCGGTGACGATGTGACCGAGTGCCTGGGCGGCGCCGTGCACATCGACGAGGACGGTCTGGCCAGTCGCTACGAGACGTTGTGCGATCCGCGCCTGAACCACCAGCAGGCCCTGGAGATGGCCTTCCTGGTGGCCGAGGGCCTCACCGAGCGCTGATTCGGGGCTCAGGGGTCCGTGGTGCAAGGATGGCCGTCGTGACCGACGCAAGCCGGCAGACGTCTCAGGAGGGACTGCCCCCCGGACAGCAGCTGGTCGAGGACATGCCGGTCACCCATTACGGGCCCGTCCCCCGGTACCGCCCGGACGTCTGGCGACTCACCGTCAACGGGGCCACTGCGGACGGCGCCGACCATCATCTGGATCCCGAGGCCCTCGCCGCGCTCCCGCGCGACGAGGTGCTGGCCGACATGCACTGCGTCAAGCGGTGGTCGTCGCGGGACAGACGGTGGGGCGGCGTGCTGGGCAAGACCCTGCTGGACGTCGTGCCGCCCGCGCCGGGCGTGACGCACGTGATGACCTGGGCCGAGTACGGTTATTCGGCGACGATCCGGCTGGCGGACCTGGCGGCCGAGGACACCGTCCTGGCCACCCACCTTGACGGTGAGCCGCTCACCCCCGAACGGGGCTATCCGCTCAGGCTCGTGGTGCCCAGGCTGTACTCGTGGAAGGGACCCAAGTGGCTGCGCGGGCTGGAGTACCTGCGGATCCCGCGGCGGGGGTTCTGGGAGGAGCGGGGATACCACGTCGAGGGCGATCCGTGGCGCGAGGAGCGTTACTCCTACCTCGAGTAGCCATGATCACGACGCAACCGTCAGAAGACGGTGAGCACGACGGTGCTGCCCGGGGCCGCCTGCTCGCCGGCGCGGGGCTGCTGGCGGCGCACGGTGTTCGTGAAGCCGCCGAAGACGTCCTGGCGCTGCACCTGGTAGCCGCTCTGCTCGAGCAGTTGCCTGGCCTCGTCGAAGTTGCGCCCGGTGACGTCGGGGACGGTCGCCGCGGACCCGAGTGAGACCTTGAGCTTGATCGTGGAGCCCTTCGGCGCCTCGTCGCCGGCGGCCGGGTCCTGGGCGAACACCATGCCCTTGGGCACGTCCTGACTCACCTCGTCGGTGATGTCGAGCTGGAACCCGAGTTGCGTCAGAGTGTTCTGTGCGTCGGGGATCCACTGCTTCACCACGTTCGGCACGGTCACCGGCTCGGGCCCGTCGCTGATCGTCAGCGCCACGGGGGAGCCCGCCTCGGTGGTGCTGCCGGCGCCGGGCGAGCTGCCGATCACCCGCCCCTTGGCGACCTCGTCGCTGTACCGGGTGGCCTCCCGACCCACTTTGAGGTCGGCGTCCTCGAGGGCCGCGACCGCCTCGGCACGGGTCTTTCCGGCCACCTTCGGGATGGTGCGCTGGGCCGTGCCCAGCGAGAGCACCACCGTGACCGTGCCGTTCTTGCGGACCTTGTGGCCCGCGGTCGGATCGCTGTTCACCACCAGCCCCTTGGCGACCGTCTCGTCGAAGACCGCGCTGCCCACATCGATGCCCAGGCCCTGGCGGGCCAGCGCCGCCTGCGCCTCGGACTGGCTGAGACCGGCCAGGTTCGGCGTCGTGGTGAACGCTCCGGGCCCGGCCACCAGCCACCACCCGCCGAGGCTGAGCACCACCGTGACGGCGAAGACGATCGCCAGCCCGATCAGTCCGCGCCGGCGGCGCGCGTGAACCAGTTGGTGCAGCTGGCGGTCCTCCTCGCTGGGCGAGAGGTCGATCACGGCGTCGGGGGCGTCCTCGCGGGCCTCCCGCGAGGTGCGCTCCCGGAGTGCGCGCAGTCCCCTCAGCTGGGGCAGCGCCCGGGTGGGGTTGTGCCCCTGGGCACGGCGGGCGCCGACCCCATCGCCGTTGACCGCGGACCGACCGCCGGCCGACGTCGGGCCCACCACCTCTGTGTGTTCGCCGAGGGCGGCCGCGACCAGGTGGGCGCCGTCGGCATCAGGGGGCAGCTCCGGTCGGGAGTCCAGGATCTCGTCGGTGAGTTCGGCATGGACCCGGCGGACGGAGACCAGCCAGCTCGCGGCGTCCGGGGACCGCTCCTCCAGGGCGCGGGCGGTGGCCTCGGCGACGACGTCGTCGATTTCGGTGGGCAGCGACGGCACCAGCGACGACGGTTTCGGGACGTCCTCGTGAACGTGCCGGTAGGCCACCTGCATCGGCACCTCGCCGGCGAACGGCTGCCGGCCGGTGAGCATCTCGAACAGCATGATCCCGGCGGCGTAGACGTCGCTGCGCGCGTCGGCCATGCCGCGGGAGACCAGTTCCGGGGCCAGGTAGGCGACCGTCCCGATGAGCACGCCGGTCTGCGTGGACTCGCCGCTGAGGGCCCTGGCCAGCCCGAAGTCGGCCACCTTCACGCGGCCCTCGTCGGTCAGGATCACGTTCTCGGGCTTGATGTCGCGATGCACGATCCCGGCCCGGTGCGCGGCGCTCAGGGCGTCCAGCACCGGCTCCATCACGGTGAGCGCCTCGCGCGGCGTCAGCGCCCCCCGTTCCATCAGGACGTCGCGCAGGGTGCGGCCGGGCAGCAGCTCCATGGCCAGGTACAGCAGATCTCCGCCATCGGCGGTGTGGTCGGCGCCCTGGTCGAACACCGAGACCACGTTCGGGTGCGAGAGCCGGGCCGCCGACCGGGCCTCGCGGATGAACCTGGCCACGAAGTCCGGGTCGTCGCTGAGGTGCGGGTGCATGACCTTGAGGGCGACCTCGCGGTCGAGTCGACGGTCGACCGCCAGGTAGACCGTGGCCATACCGCCCCGCGCGATCCGGGACTCCACGTGGTATCGCCCGTCGAGCAGGCGCCCGGCCAAGGGATCGCTGAGCGTGGTGTCCACACCGGGAGTCTACGTTTCGGGGCGGCCTCACACCGCGAGATGGCGGCCGCCGCCCCCGGGGCCGTTCCCCCGTCCGGCGTCGCCGCTGGTCAGGAGCCCGCGAGTGCCGCCGCCAAGCGTTTGCGGAGAGCCTTGACATTGGCCACGTAGGCCTTGGTGTCGGAGTACATGCCCCGGGCCCTGACCGAGGCCAGGCCCTGGTAGTAACCGGCGATCGCCTGGTCCTGGTCCGCCGCCCGGGCCAGCAGGGCGGCCAGGACGGCGACGCCGGCGGTGACGTTGTCCTCGGGGTCGAGCAGGTTCAGCCTGCGACCGACGAGGTCGGATGCCCACCCGCCGGTGCCCGGGATCACCTGCATGGTGCCGATGGCGTTGGCGGGGGAGACCGCCCGCTGGTTGAAGCCGGACTCCTGCCAGGCCACGGCGAGGGCCAGGGCCGGATCCACGCCCATCGTCGCGGCGGTCCGCTGCACCAGCCGCCGCATCGCGGCCCGGCTCGGGACCTCGCGCTTGGCCAGCAACGCCCGGTTGGCCTTCGCGGCCCTGGTGACCGCCGAGGGGTAGACGTGGCCCGAGGGGGAGCCGGCGGGCGGCGCGGGCAGCAGCAGCTTCTGTCCGGGGTGGATGATGCTCGCAGTGGTCAGCCGGTTGAGTTCGAGGACGGTGGCCAGGGTTACCTTGTGGGCGTTGCTGATGCCGATGAGGGTGTCGCCGGACCTGACCGTGTAGCCGCGGGTGGCGACCTTGGGGGTGCTCTTCGCCGGTGTGGTCCGCGCGGACGAGCTCGTGGCGGGTTTGGTCGCGGGGGTCGAGGCGGTGGTGGCGCGCGGCCCCGGCAGCACCAGCAGCTGGCCGATCCGGATCATGGCCCGCTCGTCGAGGTGGTTGGCCACGACGATGGCGGCGATCGACAGCCCGGTCCGGGCGGCGATGTGGCTGACGGTGTCCCCCGCCTTGACCCGGTAGGTGACCCGAGCCGCGGCGCTGGCGGCGCGCGGCGAGGCCGCGCTCGCGCCGTGACGCGCGGCGGAGGAGACCGTGGCGCTCTCACCCAGCGGAGTGGCCGAGGCCGACGTCGAGCCCGTCGTCACCAACGCCGCGGTCAGGATCGGCAGGCCGGCCGCCCGGATCATCTGCGGGCCGGTGCCCTCGGGCAGGCCGGGGACCCGGGCCCGTCTGCCGACGGTCTCGAACACGTCGTCCGGACTCTTGGCATGACGGGCCCCACGGCGCGTCTCGCTCACGACTGGGCCTCCCCGGGTCCCGTTGCTGTGACATCTGTGGCAGTTGGTGCCAGTGAGATCAGAGGGACGCTAGCGCAGAGTGGACCGAATTCGCGGGATGAATGTCGACACGCCGATCCTGCACCGTCCGGCTCGTCCTGTTCCGGCAGGATCGGCCATGCTGGTGGGGTGAGCGACCTCGATCTGCTGGTGTCCGAGTGGCTGCCCCTTCCCGACGCCGCCGAGCAGCTCGGCGTGGACGTGAGCCGGGTGCGCCGGCTCGTCCAGGACCGGTTCCTGGTGGCCGTGCGCCGGGGCGACCCACCGGTGCTCCGCGTGCCGGCCGCGCTGATCCACGACGGCCAGGTGCTGACCGACCTGCCGGGTACTCTCACCGTGCTGCTGGACGCCGGGTATGACGCCGAGGAGGCTCTGGGCTGGCTGCTGACCGACGACGACACCCTGCCCGGGTCGCCGCTGGAGGCGTTGCGGGCCGGCCGCAAGACGGAGATCCGGCGCCGCGCCCAGGCGCTGGCGTTCTAGGTCTAGGCGGTCTGCCAGCGCAGTTGCTCGCGCCGGACGCCCCGGGCGCGCCACCACGCCGGTGCCGTCACCGCGAGCCGGCGGCGGCGCGGCACGACGGCACGGCGGGTGAGCACCTGGTAGCCCGTCTCCTCGATCTCGGTGAGGATGTCGTGGTAGAGAGTGA
>CAYYCE010000084.1:6188-9111 GCA_964469635.1 uncultured Kineosporiaceae bacterium | reverse complement strand
GCCCGTGGCCTGGTCAAACACTTCGGCGACACCCGCGCGGTGGACGGCATCGACCTGGACGTGGCCCGCGGCGAGATCTTCGGCCTGCTCGGACCCAACGGCGCCGGCAAGACCACGCTGGTGCGGATGCTGGCCACGCTCACCTCGATGGACGGCGGCCGGGCCCAGGTCTTCGGCGTCGACGTGCGCCGACGCGGCCACGTGGTCCGCCAGCTCATCGGCGTCACCGGGCAGTACGCCTCGGTGGACGAGAAGCTCACCGGCCGCGAGAACCTCTGGTTGTTCGGCCGGCTGCAGGGGTTGTCCCGGGCGCAGGCCCGCCGCCGCGCCGCCGACCTGCTCGCCCGGTTCGACCTCGAGGACGCCGCGACCAAGCCGTTGGAGGCCTTCTCCGGCGGCATGCGCCGCCGGCTCGACCTTGCCGCGAGCCTGATCACCCGGCCTCCGCTGATCTTCCTGGACGAGCCGACCACCGGTCTGGACCCGCGCACCCGGGGCCAGATGTGGGACACCATCCGCGACCTGGTGGCCGCCGGATCGACGGTGCTGCTCACCACCCAATACCTCGACGAGGCCGACCAGTTGGCCCACCGGATCGCGGTCGTCGACCGCGGGATCAAGGTGGCCGAGGGCACCCCGGACGAGCTGAAGACCTCGATCGGCGGGTCCTCGCTGCACCTGCGGATGGCCGACCCCGATCACCTGGCGGCCGCCGCCGTCCTGGCCCACCGGCTGACCGGCGCCGAGCCCACCCGCACGAGCGAGTCCGGCGGGCTGACGGTGCCGCTGGTCGACGCCAACGACGCGGCCGAGGTGCTGATCGGGCTGCGCGAGGCCGGCCTGCCGATCGCCGCCGCCACGGTCCGCAAGCCCAGCCTGGACGAGGTGTTCATGGCGATCACCGGGCACCCTGCCGAACCCGACACCCCCGCCGAGGCCACGGACGGCGAGCCGTCCGGGAGCGCCGAACTCGCCCTGGAGTCGAGCCGATGACCACCACCACGCTGTCGGCGCGGACCCCGCAGCTCGGGCCGGCCACCGCCCTGCCCGCTCACGTGAGCCTGTCGCAGGCGACGAGCCAGACCCTGGCCATGGCCTGGCGGGCGTTGAAACGGATGCGGCGCAACCCGGAACAGTTCTTCGACGTCACCATCCAGCCGCTGCTGTTCACGGCGATGTTCGCCTACATCTTCGGCGGCGCGATCTCCGGCGACGTGACCTCCTACCTGGGGATCCTGATTCCCGGCATCCTTGCCCAGACCGCGCTCACCGCGTGCATGGCGACCGGTATTCAGCTGCGCGACGACATGGACAAGGGCGTCTTCGACCGGTTCAAGGTGCTGCCGATCGCCCGCTTCGCCCCGCTGGCGGGGCCTGCCCTGGCGGACGTGGTGCGGTACGCGATCGCGGCCACGCTCACCCTGCTCACCGGCGTGGTGATGGGGTACCGACCGGCGGGGGTGGTGCCGGTCCTCGGTGGCTGGCTGCTGACCATCGTCGCCGGCTGGTCGCTGGCCTGGGTGTTCACCTGGCTCGGCACGGTGGCCCGCAGCGCCCAGGCGGTGCAGGGCATCTCCATGATGATCATGTTTCCGCTGACGTTCCTGTCCAATGCCTTCGTCCCCGTCGACACCCTGCCCGGCTGGCTCGCGACCTTCGTGAAGGTCAACCCGGTCTCGCACGTGGTCTCGGCGCTGCGTGACCTGTTCAACACCGGTCGCCTCACCGGTGAGGTGGGGTGGGCGCTGCTCGGCTGCGCCGCCGTCGTCGCGGTCTTCGCGCCGCTTGCCGTGCGCTCCTATTCCAAGGCCATGTGACGGGCCGCCGCCGCCCGCAGAGCCTCCCGGTCGAGTCGGCGCGCCGCCGCCCGGTGGTGCGCCAGCCGGCCGGGAGCGAGGCGTTCGGCCGGCTCGTCCACCCAGGCCGGGTCCAGGGTCGGCAGCATCCGGTTGAGGCGGAACGCCTCTCCCAGAGCGATCAGGGAACAGCCGACATCGGGATCGCCGTCGGGGGCCACCAGCTCCCAGGCGCCCAGGGCGAACAGGCAGGCACCGGTGACCGGGAAGTCCAGGAAGGGTCCGCGGACCGCACCGTGCATGCGCCCGACGAGGTCGGCGGCCAGCTCCGCCGCCGGCTCGGGCCGACCGAACCGGACGTGCGCGGCGAGGGCGGCCGCGGTACCGAACAGCACCCACGGGGCCGTTGCGGTCTCGCCCAGGTCAACCCCTTGCAGGTCGAGCTCCAGTGTCCGCAGCGTCGCGGCCCCGCGGCGGTAGCCGGCCAGGCCCCGGTCGACCTCACCGCGAGCCAGGTGCAGTTCGGGTCGGCAGCAGTTCTCGGCCAGGGCGGCGCCGAGCACCGATCCGGACGACGCAGCCGCGGCCATGGCGTCGAGCATGGCCTCGGCGGCCTCCAGGTCGCCGGAGTGGATGGCGGTCAGCACCAGGACGACACCCAACTGGGCGACATCCTCGCTCGCACCGAGCTCGACCATGGTGGGCAGGGCGGCGCGCGCGTAGGAGTCGGCCGCGGCGGGCCGGCCGATCTGCAGGCTGATCCCGGCGAGCTGCGAGGTGGTCAGGGCTCGCTGCCAGGGCCCCGTGTCGTCGTCGACGAGGTCGAGCGCGGCCTGGGCCCAGCGCAGCGCGGCGTCGGGATCCCCGGCGCTCTCGAACGCCCGGCTCGCCCACTGCCGCGCCGTGCAGGCCACCACGGGATCCGGATCGGCACACAGTGTCTCGAGGGAGGCAGGGTCCCGCATCGGCCCGATGGAGGAGGCCCCCAGCAGCACCCGGCAGATGGCCCGCGTCCGCGGTGTGGTGGCCAGCGGGCTCAGCTCGCGCACCCGGGCCAGCAGCGGTTCCGACGCCTGGCTGGTGTAGATCATCGTGTTGGTCGCCATGATCGCCAGGAGGGCGATCAT
>CAYYCE010000084.1:0-6178 GCA_964469635.1 uncultured Kineosporiaceae bacterium | reverse complement strand
GTCCAGGCAATCCAGTACCGGGACGGCCAGGCCCATCACCTTGAGGTGGCTGCCCTCGATCATCCAGAATCCGCTGAGTCCGCCCATGACCGCGACCACGGCGACGACGTCGTGCTCCTGCAGGCTCCGGTGCAGCACCTGGACCAGATTGGCCTCCTCCCGGCGCAGCGCCGTCATGGTGGCGATCTGGTTGCGTGTGAGCAGGTCCCGCGAGGCTCGATCCACCAGGGCCACGGCCCAATCCCGGTGCCGGGCCAGGGCTTGTCGCTCGTCACCGGACTCGATCAGGTGCATCCGGCCGAACTCCCGGACGGTCTCCAGCATCCGGTACCGCAGCCCGTCGCCGTCTTCGACGGACAGCAGCGACTGCTCGACGAGCGCGGTCACGGTCGCGACCGCGTCGCCCCCCGCGACGGCCTGCGCGCCGTCCAGGTCGAACCCATCCGTGAACACCGAAATCCGTTGCAGTGCAAGGCGTTCCGCATCGTTCAGTAGGTTCCAGCTCCAGTCGATGACAGCAAGCAGGGTCTGGTGCCGCTCCGGGGCGTCCCGATGACCCCCGCGGAGCAGGGCGAACCGGTCGGTGAGCCGGCGTCCGATCTCCGCCACCGACATCACCCGGACCTTGGCCGCGGCCAGTTCGATCGCCAGCGGCAGCCCGTCCAGGCGGGCCACGAGGTCATGGACCTCGTCGGTGTCGAGGTGGGCCCCGGGCCGGGCCGCCAGGGAGCGCTCCCGGAACAGGGTGACCGCGTCGCCCGGGCCCAACTGCGGCAGCAGGTAGACGTGTTCGGCCGCCAGGCCGAGGGGTGCCCGGGAGGTGGTGAGCACGTGCAGCGTCGGCGTCCCGGAGAGCAGCACGCCGACCAGGCCGGCGACCGCCTCGACCACGTGCTCGCAGTTGTCCAGGACGAGCAGCGTCGGCGCTCCCGCAAGCCGTTCGAGGATTTGCGCGTGCAGGTCTCCCCGCCGCGCCTCGCCGAGCAGTGGCGAGACCGCGGATTCACGCACCCCCAGCACCGAGGCCACCTCGACGGCCACCTGTTGCGGGGAGGTCAGCGAAACCAGCTCGACCAGGTGCACCACCGGCTGTTCGGCGGAGCGGCCCAGCAGGTGCGCCAACCGGGTCTTGCCCAATCCGCCGGCGCCCACGATCGAGGTGAGGCGGGTGGTGCGGACCAGGGCCGAGAGCGCGGCGATGTCCTCCTCCCGGCCCACCAGGCTCGACGGCTCGTAGCGCAGCCCCTCGCGTACCGGTGAGTCGCGGGCGAGCAGCTCGGCGTGCAGGGCCCGCAGCGCCGGACCGGGTTCGGCGCCGAGGCGGTCGCGGACGCCGGCCTGGTAGCGGGCGTACCGGGCGAGGGCGGCGGCCACCCCGGCCTCGGCGGCCTGCGAGCGCAGCGTCGCGGCCAGCAGCGTCTCGTCGTCCGGGGCCGCCAGCAGGGCCTGTTCGAGCAGCGGCAGCGCGCGGCCGTGCTCGCCCAGGACGGACAGGCCTCGCCCGAGGACGGCGCGCGCCGCCGCCGCGTCCTCGCCGGCCCGGGCGCGCAGCCGGTCGAGCGGCCGCTGCGACGACACGGCGGGGCTCTCCTGCGTGGTGCCTGGAGGGGCTGCGGCGAGAGCGGTCTCCGCCAGCCTCGCCGCCCCTGCCGGGTCTGCGTTGCGCTCTGCGGATCGCGCGGCGGACAGCTCGATCCGCAGGGCCAGGGCGTCGACGTCCTCGCCGCCCAGCCCCAGCCGGTACCCGGAGCCGGAGCGCTGCACGGCCTCCGGACGGGTCGCCGATCTGGCCCGGGAGGCCAGCACCTGCAGCGCCTTGGCCGGGTTGGCCGGAGGGTCCTCGGCCCAGACCTGTTCCACGAGAGCGGACTCGCCCACGGCGCGCCCCTCCGCGAGGGCGAGGGCCGCCAGCAGCGCATGCGTGCGCTCGCCCGGCACCGGCGCGCCGCACCAGCGCACGCCGTCGAGCAGGCTGAGCGCGTAGGGCATCGCGACCTCGGGACGACGGGACGGGACGGACCAGGTCAGTGTAGGAAGCGGCAGGTCGCCTGGCCTGACGAGGCCGCGACACCGCCACCGACGCGCACGGAACTGGGCACCGGGGACATGGCGTCGGCGCTGCTGCCTGTGGCGCAGGGCCGGCGCGTGATGATCACGGGAGGCGGCACCATCGACTCCGAGGAGGTCCGGGTGATCGACGGCGGGCGCGTCCGGGTCACGGCGCTCCTAGCGGGCGCGGGGCGGATCCGGTTCGCCGATGTCCTCGTTCCACAGGGCGGCGTTGGCCTCGATGAAGTCCTGCATCAACGAGCGGCACTCGGTCGAGTCCAGGTCGACCACCTCGACCCCGGCCGAGCACAGCAGGTCCTCGGCGCCGGTGAAGGTCCGGTTCTCCCCGAGGACCACGCGCGGGATGCCGTAGAGCAGGATCGCCCCGGTGCACATGTGGCACGGCGAGAGGGTGGTGTACATCGTCGAGCGGGCGTACACCGAGGCGGTGCGCCGACCCGCGTTCTCCAGGGCATCCGTCTCGCCGTGCCGGATCGCGCTGCCCAGTTGCACCCGCCGGTTGCGGCCGGCGCCGAGCACCTCGCCGTCCGCGACGAGCACCGCGCCGATCGGGATGCCGCCCTCGGCCAGGCCCGTCCGCGCCTGCGCGATGGCCAGATCGAGGAAGTGTCGGTCGTCGCCCACGGGGTCTCCTCCTCGTGCATCGGGTCCGCCGGTCCGGCTTCAGGCAGGCAGGTGCCTCCCCGGCCCGCTCCCAGACCAGTTCGCCGAGCGCGGCATGGGCCAGGAGGTGGCGGTGACCACCCTGCCCGACTGTGGCGGCAGCTTCGGCGTCCGGACGGCCGACCCGGCACCCGTCGACCTCGATCCGGCCGGCGTCCGGACTCGTCAGGTCGGACCCGAGGCCTACGCACAGCGGCCGTCGTCGCTCGGGCCACGGGCGCAGAAGCTCGTGGCCTCGACGCTCTTCAGCGAGAAGCCCTCGCCGGAATCGGTGGGTTGCCCGAACACATGCAACCGCTGCGCCCAGACGGAGTCGTCGCTCAAGCCCACGACGTCGTAGGTGACCTCCCCCAGGTCGCCCACCGACGGGGCCACCGACATCGTGATCAACGACTTCTCGGGCCCGTAGACCCTGGCCTCGGCCACCACGCGGCCGAGGTCGATCATGGTCTCGGCGACCGGGACGTGTCCCACCCTGGCCACCACGGGGGACGTCACGTCGTCGGTGCCGCCCCGCCAGGCGAGGAACCTCCCCGCTGCCCAGCCCGTCGTGCCGGAGCGGGACACCTCGTACCAGAGCGATCCGGGCCCTGCCAGCCAACCCCGACCCGTCGCGGTCACGTCGTCCGCCAGGGGCGGCAGGGTGGCCACGATCGGGAAGGAGGTGCCGGGTCCCCGCCGGATGTTGAGGACGTCGTCGTAGGCGACACCCACGACGGCCAGGACGTCGCCGGCGCCGGGGCGGATCGATGTGGCTCGTCCGGGAGTGGCCGTCGGGACCGGTGTCGTGGCCACCGGTGTCACAGCGGCCGGTGTTGCAGCAGCCGGTGTTGCAGCAGCCGGTGTTGCAGCAGCCGGTGACGACGTCGTCGGTGCCGGGGAACCCGTGGCCGCATCGGCTCCCCCGGCGGGCGTCGACGTGGCCGGCCGGGCACCGTTCGAGCCGCAGCCGGCACCCAGGACGGCAAGCGCCAGCATGGCCACGGCCGCGCCGCGGCGGCGAGGCATGGCCCGGTGCGGTGCGGGATCACGACGGATGTGGCCGAGACGATGATGGTGCGGCCGGCCCATGACGACCCCCTTGTCGGTGCCCGCCGACGGTTCACTCCCGTCGGGGGTTGTACTCCATGGACGCGCGAACCGAGGCCCGGGTTGACCGTCCTCGCCCGGGTCCTACTCGCAGCCGTTGCCCTTGCCGCCCGCGCAGTCGACGTCGCTGGCGATCGGGACGCAGGCACCGGCGTAGTCGGGGTCGCAGCGGCCGGCGGCGGTGGTGCTGGTCTTGGCTCGGCTCGTGGTCGTGCTCGGGGGTTTGTTGGCCGGGGCCTTCGATGTCGAGGTGGTCGACGTGGTCCAGGTGGTCGAGGTGGCCGGCGCCGTGAGCCGTCGCGGCGCGAGGGTCGTCGTGGACGGGGCGACGAAGTAGTCCCGCCCCGAGACGGGATCGGTGAAGTACGGCATCGAGGTGACCCTTCGGCGTCTGTCGCGTTCCGTTTCCGGACGCTACTGCGCGCCAGGCGTCGTTGGACCCCGGTTCGGCCGGATGGATCAGATGCCGCGAGGCTCCGATCGCGAAGCTCCGAACCCGTCTTGCGGGTCCGGTTCCGGAAAGGATGCGCGAACGGTACGGTGACGCCGCCTGAATCCACCGGACGTTGTTCGAGGAGGCATCCGCTGATGGCCAACAAGAAGAAGAGCAAGCAACCCATCGAGTCGACGAAGGCCGAACTGAAGAGGCTGGCCAAGACCGCCGCGAGGGCCGAGGCGGAACTGGCCAAGGCGGTCGCGAGGGCCGAGTCCGAACTGGCCAAGGCGGTCGCGAGGGCCGAGGCGGAACTGGCCAAGGCGGCCAAGGCCGCCGCCAAGGTGGAGGAGCGGGCGACCAGGGTCACGAAGGAGGCGGCGAAGGCGGCCGCCAATGCCGCGACGAGGGTCGCGAAACCGGGGGCCGAGCCGGAGAGCGAGGCGGCGGCCCCCGAGCCCGAGACGATGCCGGATCCCGCGCCGGACCCCACGCCGGCGTCCGGGGTGACGTCGGAGCCCGAGCCGGAGCCCGAGATGGCCCCCGGGCCGGAGCCCGAGCCGGCGGCAGCCACCGAGAGGATCGTCGCCCACGTCGCGATGACCCGGGAGCAGTTGCTCGCCGAGGCGCGGGCCCGCGACATCCCCGGGCGCACCCGGATGTCGAAGGCGCAACTCGTCGAGGCACTCAGACGGAGCTGACGCTCCGTCAGAGCCAGTCCACCTCGGCCGCCCTCGAACCACCGGACAGCCGGGCGTAGCCGGGCCCGCGGTCGAAGAAGGGCTCGGACGGCGGTCGCCCGGCGCGGCGTTCGGCCCGCAGGGCGGACGAGGCCGCGACGTCCACCACCGGCTCCTCGACCGTCCCGGTCGCCACCACGGCGTAGTCGTCGATGGCGCCCGCGAACGAGACCTTGCCCCAGCGCAGGTCCCGTGCCACATCCTCGTAGGGACGTTCGAGCGGGTCGCCCCAGCCGCCGCCACCCGTCGTCCGGATCCGGATCACCTCGCCGGCGCGCACCGGTTCGTCGTCCGCCAGCGCGTCGACCGCCCGCTCGTTCGGGCCGCCCGGGTCGATGGTGACCTGGAAGGGCTGCCCGGCCCTGCCGCCCCGCACCCCCCAGCACGCCAGGATCGAGCGGTCGGCGATCGACATGAAGTGGCCGTCGCGCAGCATCCGGATGTGCTTCTCGTAGCCGAGCCCGCCCCGATAGCGGCCGGGGCCGCCCGAATCCACGGCCAGCCCGAGGCGTTCCACCCGGAACGGGAACCGCGACTCGGTGAACTCGGTGGGCAGGTTCCGGGAGTCCGGAACGACGTGGATCGTGTCCTCGCCGTCGGCGTAGTAGCGCCCGCCTGAACCGCCGCCGAGCACCTCGCGCATCAGATAGTCGTTGCCGTCCAGGTCCTTCCCGTACACGCCGGTGTAGCGGATGGTCTCCTGGTCGGCTGGCATCCGGCCGTCGACGGCCTTGGCCACGGCCCCGGCCAGCACCCCCAGCAGACGCAGGATGACGAACGTGCGGGCGTTGGTGGGGGCCGGGAAGATCGGCGTCAGCAGCGTCCCCTTCTCGGGGAAGCGCATCTCCAGCAACGGGACCACGCCCTCGTTGACGTCGAGCTGGGCCATCCGCTCGGGGGTGTCCGCCAGGTTGCGCAGGATCGGGGCGATCCACTTGGCGAGGAAGTTGCCGTCGGCGTAGTCGCCGCAGTGGTTGATCGGTCCCCTGGCCTGCGGGGCCGTCCCGGTGAAGTCGATCACCAGCTTCGGCCCGCCCTCGCCCGGGCCGGGACCGCCGGTCGAGGCCTTGGTCAGGGTGATCCGCTGTGTGTGCAGCCTCGGCTCGTCGACGCCGTCGTGCTCGGCGTAGTCCTCCCAGACGTAGACCCCATCGGGGATCTTGGCGAGGATCTCACGCTGGTA
>CAYYCE010000083.1:0-9113 GCA_964469635.1 uncultured Kineosporiaceae bacterium | reverse complement strand
GTGCGACATCGAGTTCACCGTCGAGCGCGGCAAGCTCTGGATGCTGCAGACCCGGATCGGCAAGCGGACGGCGGCGGCTGCGTTCCGGATCGCCCTCCAGCTGGTCGACGAGGGCGTGATCGACATGGACACGGCGCTCACCCGGGTCACCGGCGATCAGCTGGCCAAGCTGATGTTCCCGCAGTTCGACCCGAAGGCCCCGCGCACCGCGCTGGCCAAGGGCATGGCGGCCAGCCCGGGCGCCGCAGTGGGCAAGGCGGCCTTCGACAGCGCCACCGCCGTCGACTGGGCCGCCAAGGGCGAGGACGTCATCCTGGTGCGTCGCGAGACCAACCCCGACGACCTCGGCGGCATGGTCGCCTCACGTGGCGTGCTCACCAGCCGCGGCGGTAAGACCTCGCACGCCGCCGTGGTGGCCCGCGGCATGGGCCGCACGTGTGTGGTGGGTGTCGAGGCGTTGCGCGTCGACCCGAAGCACCACGAGGTCACGACCACGGACGGCAAGCGGTTCTCCGAGGGCGACGTGATCTCGATCGACGGTTCGACGGGTGAGGTGTTCCTGGGCGCCATCCCGGTCACCCCCTCCCCCGTGGCCCAGGTGCTGCGCGGTGAGGACGTCCAGGTGGAGGAGGATGAGGAGCGCGAGCTGCTGGAAGCCGTCCGTCGGCTCATGGAGCACGCCGACAGCCGTCGCCGGATGGGGGTGCGGGCCAACGCCGACACCCCCGAGGACGCCGTCCGCTCGCGCAGCTTCGGCGCCGGCGGTATCGGGCTGTGCCGGACCGAGCACATGTTCCTCGGCCCGCGCCGCCAGATCGTGGAGCGGCTGATCCTGGCCCGCACCCAGGAGGCCCTCGACTCCGCCCTCGCCGAGCTACTGCCGCTGCAGCGGGAGGACTTCGTCGGGATCCTCGAGGCCATGGACGGCCTGCCCGTGGTGATCCGGCTGCTCGACCCGCCGCTGCACGAGTTCCTGCCCGACTTCACCAGCCTGTCGGTGCGGGTGGGTGTCGCGGAGGCGAGCGGTCAGCGCGACTCCGAGGCAGAGGAACTGCTGCGCCAGGTGCAGCGGCTGCACGAGCAGAACCCGATGCTCGGCACCCGCGGCGTGCGTCTGGGTGTGGTCGTCCCGCAGCTGTTCCAGCTGCAGGTCCAGGCCATCGCCGAGGCCGCGGCCCGGTTGAAGCTGCAGGGCAAGGACCCCAAGCCCGAGATCATGGTGCCGCTGATCGCCACGGTCGAGGAACTCGTCCTGATCCGCCACAAGTCGGAGCAGACCCTGGCCCGGGTGGCCGGTGAGACCGGTGTCGATATGCACATCCCCATCGGCACCATGATCGAGCTGCCGCGGGCGGCGATGACGGCCGGCCGGATCGCCGAGGAGGCCGAGTTCTTCTCCTTCGGCACCAACGACCTCACCCAGACCACGTGGGGCTTCAGCCGGGACGACGTCGAGGCCGCCTTCTTCCCGCAGTACATGGAGGCGGGGATCTTCCAGGTCAGCCCCTTCGAGTCGATCGACGTCACCGGCGTCGGCCGGATCGTCGGGATCGCGGCCTGGGAGGGCAAGGAGGCCAACCCGAACATGACCATCGGCGTCTGTGGTGAGCACGGCGGCGACCCGGACTCGATCCACTTCTTCAACTCGATCGCGATCGACTACGTGTCCTGCTCCCCGTTCCGGGTGCCGGTGGCACGGCTCGAGACGGCGCGGGCGACCGTCTTGTCCGACCAGGGCGTGGTCAGCGACACCCGCTGACCGACCCAGAGCCTGAGGTGGGCCTCGGGATCGACCCCGGACAGGGTCAGATCTCGAGGCCCACCACCAGGCAGGCGTGATCAGATGGCCACAGTCCGGACGGAGTCCGGTCGGCCCCAAGGTCACCGAGCACGGTGGCCTTGCACACGGTGAACGACGGGTCGACGAAGGCCACGTCGATGCGGTGGTCGAGCGCCGATTCGGGGTTGCGCAGATCGGGCGCCTGTCCGGAGGTGTATCCCTCGCAGGCCTCGTCCGGGTGGGCCACCGCCCATGCGTCGACCAGCCCGGTGCCGGCCAGGGTCTCGTACGCGTCCCCGTCCACCTCGCTCGACGCCTCGGGGACCCCCTCACGCGATGGGCGGCACCCCGTGGGGCGGCAGTTGATGTCCCCCAGGACGACGACCGGAACCGGCCGTCCGTTGGCCCGCTTCGCGTCGGCGTCGTCGCCGGCGGAGCCCATGTGTCCCAGGACGGCGACGAGTTCCCGGGCCTGCGCCGTCCGCACGTCCGCCCGATAGGACTCGAGGTGGGTGTTGACCACCCGCAGGGCGGCATGGCCGACGTGCACCTCGGCGGCGCACCAGGCCCGCATCAGGTTGGCCGGGTGCCCGAGGGCGCTGACCGGCATGGTCGCGGAGAACGCACCGGACGACACGTTGTCCCAACGGATGGCGGTGTCCTGCCGGACCAGGATGGCGCTGCGGTCGTGCAGCTCGACCAATTGGCCGGTCGTCGACGCCAGCGCCGAGGACATTGCGGCGCTGGAGAATCCGTTGACCTGCGCGACCACGCTGTAGGGCGCGCCCCTGGCCGCCAGCGCGTCGGTCAGCAAGGTGAGCAGATCGTGCACCCTGGCGCTCTCGCCGGCCCCTGCCCGCCAGAGCGCGGCCTCCTGCACGCAGATGACGTCGGGCAGTTGGCGCAGCAACAGGGCCGCCGCCGCGCCCATCCGCTCGACGGGGCGCGAGGACTCGACGGCCGACCACATCATGGCCGTCCGCGAGGCCAGGGTTTGGTCCGCATCGGCTTCGAAGAGCGGAAACAGGTCCGCCCCGAGGTAGAGGTTGAACGTGGCCACGGTGAGTCCCGTCGGGCGCATGGACGCATGCTATGGCGACCGAGGGCACCTGCCCAGAGACCGGGCCGGAGGTCTTGCGAGACCGCGCCGGCCGGCCCCGGCCCGCAACGGGATCGGTCCGGACCCCATCCGGGCCTGAGAGGCAATAGATTTCTTGTCGGCGGCGGGTCGCTGATAGCCTCGTCCAGCGCTGGCGCCGCTAGCTCAACTGGCAGAGCAGCTGACTCTTAATCAGCGGGTTCGGGGTTCGAGTCCCTGGCGGCGCACTTCGGCTGGGTCCTCGCCCGGGTGAGTACCCGGATGTCGCCGTTGGGTGGGACCGGAGGATCTGAACGGTTCGGCGGTGGGGCGTACCCGCACTGAGCGCGCATCTGGTTAGTACGACGAGAGGACTGCCTCCCGCTCTGTCCCGGATTCCGTTCGGGATGAGTGGCGACCGGCTACTACGCGATCATCCCGCCGTCGGCCCACGGGCAGGAGTGGACGCCGTCCTTGGAGGCCGTCGCCTACGGGGTAGGTGCGGCCGACTACGGGCCGGCACACGTCACCCTGATGGGACTGAGCGCCGCTCGCCTGCACGGGGGAATCCCGCGAGCGCTGGCCACGGCCGTCGTCGCGGGGCCCAAGCAGCGTCCTGCCGTCGTCCTGCTCGATCGACCAGGGCGGATCACCTTCGTCCGGCGGGACGTCGAGCGGCTGGAGGCGGAACGGATGACAACCGACCTGGGCACCGCCCTCGCGACAACCATCGAGCAGACCGTTCCGGATCTGGCACGATGCCCCGAACTCGGGGGCGCCGCTGCGGACAGGGCCCGTGAGTGGGCCGAGAAGGCGGCGACGTAGGTGCTGGACCCGAACGAGGCAGCCTGCCACCGCGCAGATTCGGGCATGGCTCGGGCGGCGCGCCGTCCCGATCAGCGAGCGGCGACGGAGGCCAGAACGGTACGGGTTCCGGCTGTGGTGAGGGCGGTCGCCCGGTCGGGTGCGGCGGCGGCACGCTCGGCGAGACCACCGAGCAGGTACCGGATCAGCACGGCGTCGACATCGGGGGTGAGATCGGGGCGGAACACCCCGCGCCGTCGCCCCTCCTCGAGCACGGCGCGGAGGTGGCCGTCGAGGGTGTCGTGGTATTCCCCGAGGACGGCCCGGGCCTCGGCGGACAGGCCCTGCTCAAGGCCGGGCGCGTGGTGGCCGTGCGCCCCGACGGCCACGGTGTGCCGGACCAGCTGCTCCAGCTTGCCCGCGGGGTCGTCGACGACGCGCAGCGCGGACTCCAGGAGCTGCAGGCTCTCCCGGTTGTGCTGCTCGAGTGCGGCCGTGACGATGCTGTCGACGTCCGGGTAGTGGTTGTAGAGGGTCTGGCGCGCCACGTCGGCGGTCGCCGCGATCCGCGCCATGGTCAGGCCGCCGAAGCCGTCCTCGGCGATGAGGGTGAGCGCGGCGTGCAGGATCCGGTCGGGGGCCGGTGGTCGCCCGGCGGCCCCCGCCGTCGTCCGGTGTGACTGCGTCACTGCGGGTCTTTCTGGTAGAGGCGGACCGACATCACCCCGAACAGTACGACGAACAGCGCCGTCCACCCGAGGCAGAGCAACACGTCGCCCGTCTGCGGGGTTCCGGCTGCGAGTCCCCGGACGGCGTCCGAGGCCACGGACACGGGCTGGTAGCGCACGAGGGGTTGCAGCCAGCCGGGCATGGTCTGCACGGGAGCGAGGGCGGTGCTGGCGAGCATGAGGGGGAAGAGCCAGAACATGGACAGCATGCCGACGAGGTCGGGCTGCCGGACCCGGGCGGCGACGGCGGCGGCCAGCCAGGAGAAGCCGTACCCGACGGCGCCGGCCAGGGCGATGGCCGCGAGCAGGCCAGCGGCGGAGGCGGGCCGGTAGCCCATGGCGACGGCGACGAGGGCCACGAGGACGAGGCCGGCGAGATTGCGGGCGGCGTCGGCGACTGTCCGCCCGGCGATCACGGCGACCCGGCTCATGGGCAGCGTGCGGAACCTGTCGATCACGCCCTCGCTGAGGTCCGCAGCCAGGCCGAGGCTGGTCTGCTGGGCGCCCTGCAGGGCGGTGATGACGAGGACCCCGGGAACGAGGAAGTCCAGGTAGTCGATGCCGGCCCCGGCCCCGATCGAGCCCCCGAAGACGTAGTCGAACAGCACGAGGAAGAACACGCCCATGATGACCGCGAAGAAGAGCTGGTCGGGTTGCCGCCGGGTGCGGACCGCATCGCGCCACAGCACCGTGACCGTGTCCAGGTAGGTGTCCCGGGCGGCGTTCCGGAACCGTCGTCCCCGGCCCGGGACGCCCGCGGTCCTCGGCCCGGACGGCTGGTCGTGCGTCATCACGGTCATGCCTGCGCTTCCTTCCGGGTGGCGTGCGAGCCGGTCAGGGTGAGGAACACGTCGTCGAGGGTGGGGCGGCGCAGCTGGAAGTCGGCGATGGGGACGCCGCGGTCCTGCAGCCGGCGCAGCACGTCGAGGGAACCGGGCACGTCGTCCCCGACCGGGATCCCGATGCTGCGTGCCGGCGCGTCGACCACGAGGCCCTCGGAACGGCCGAGGAGGTCGAGGGCGGCGGGCAGCCCGCCGTCGGCGACCCGGATCTGGAGCACGTCGCGCCCGAGGCCGCGCTTGAGCGACTCCGGGGCACCGGAGGCGATCACGGTCCCCCGGTCGATGATGAGCACCTCGTCGGCCAGCCGGTCGGCCTCCTCCAGGTACTGGGTGGTGAGCACGATCGCGGTCCCGCGGTCGGCGAGCCGGGTGATCGCGTCCCACAGCCCGGCCCGACTGCGCGGGTCGAGCCCCGTCGTCGGCTCGTCGAGGAAGAGCGCCGGTGGGTCGGCGACGAGGGCGGCGACCACGTCCAGCCGGCGGCGCTGGCCCCCCGAGTACGTCCCCGCGACCCGGTCGGCGAACCCGCCCAGGTCGAACTCCTCGATGAGTTCGGCGGTCCGGCGGCGCCGTGCCGCCCGGGGGATCTTGTAGAGGCGGCCGAAGAGCTCCAGGTTCTCCCGGGCCGTCAGCTTCTCGTCGATCGCGGCGGCCTGCCCGGCCAGGCCGATGAGCGGCCGCACCCGGTCGGGTTGCCGTGCGACGTCGAAGCCGCCGATCCGGGCGGATCCACCGTCGACGGGCAGCAACGTGGTCAGCATGCCGATGGCCGTGGTCTTGCCCGCCCCGTTGGGGCCGAGCAGGCCGAGGATCTGCCCGGCGTCCACCGAGAAGCTCAGGCCGCGCACCGCCTCGACGTCACCGTAGGACTTGTGCAGGCCATCGGCGACGATCACGGCGCCGGTACCTGCCGTAACACTAGTCATGGACATAGTGTCCAACTATCTGGACACAATGTCCAGTCCTGTCGTTCGTGTCCACCGGCGCCGCGGTGTCCGAGGTGAGAAGGACGACGTTGCCATCGGGGTCGTCGACCATGGCAGCGTAGGGGCCCACGGTTTGCGTGGGTGGCATGCGGCTGGGATGCCCGGCGGCGACCAGGTCGGCCCATCGCTGGTCGACGACGGCGTCATCGCCCACATAGAACTCGAGCAACTGCTGGTAGCCACCGGTCGGGCGAGTCCATGCCGGATCGTAGGTGGCTGCGAAAGACGTCGTCAGCAGCAGGCTGACGCCGCTGCCCATTCGATGAATGACGACAGGTCGGCCGGGAGCTGGATCCGGCAGGTCGAGGCCGAGGACCCGATAGAACGCGATCGACGCCGGCAGGTCGCGGACCTCGAGGATGATCATGCTGAGTTGGATCTCCATCCGCACACTCTCCTACCGGTCAGGGCCAGCCACGAGCGATGGCACACGTGAACCGACGAGTCGTCCGGATGTTCAGGCCGCGTCTGTCGAACCCGTTCGACGCCATAGGGAGTGTCCCGTAGATCGTCGACGGGGTGGCGGAGCGCTCGAGCTCGCCATCGGAACCGGTCGGGTCGCCGTCAGCCTGGCGAGGTGAGGAAGCCGTGTTGATCAGCGCTCGCCGACCCGGCGATCGTGATGGGGACGCAGACCTTGTCACTCCAGGTCGGCCTGACGCCTCCGCTGCTCGTCCGGGCTGCTGTGGGTCGCGGCGGCGGCGACCATCCCGAAGGCTCCGGGTGGCGGCGCGGGGCGGCCCGGGTGGCGCGCGACGTCACGGGTGAGCGCAACGGCCGCGGCGACCAGCGCCCGGTCAGCCGGTTGCCTGATTTGGGCGTCGGCTGCGGCGGCGATCAGATCGGTCTGGGCCAGCACGGCGGCGCGGCGCTCGTCGTCCCGGCATCGAGCGGCGACGTTGGAGAGCAGCTGGAGGCCGGCGGCGAGCACCAGCGGTTCGTGCGTTCCGCAGCGGCGGATCTGGCCGCAGGCCATCTCCAGATACGCGGCGAACCCCGGCGTCGGCAACCAAGCCATCACCGTGCCGTCGGCGGCCCGGCGGACCTGCGGCCCGAGGCAACGGGCGGCGAGCACGCTCTGCACCGCCGAGAGGTGGTGCAGCACCTGGACGGCTGTATAGGGATCGTTGACGGCGGGGGATAGGGCGCGCAGGGCGATGTCGACGAGCTGTCGCAACCCGAACCGGATGTCCTGCTGCAGCGTCCGCTCGAACCCGATCGCGACGGTGCGCCCGATGGCATCGAGAACCGTCGCGTCGAGCCGCCCGGGGGAGGCGGCCAAGCGCTGGCCGACGCGGCCGATCGGGGTTCCGGCCGTGACATAGTCACCAACCAGCACCTCGAAACAGATTGCCACCCTGTCGTTCTCGGCGATCCGCGCCGCCGCGTCCAAGTCCACTCGCTGCACGTAGCCCGGCCGCCCCGCGCGCAGCGGAAGTGCATCGGACCCGAGATCCGGTGGCTCCTGGTCGCCGTCCGCGTCGTCCGAGGCGGGGTAGAGCTCGTCGACCCGGGCCAGGGTGCTGCCCTGGACCCGCTCCATGATCGTGTCGATCTGGATCGAGTGCACCAGCCGATGCAAGAAGTAGACCAGCGAGCCGGTGCTGAGGAAGGCCAGCCACAACGACCCGGACACGGCCAGCCGGGGCAGATATGTCTGCCCTGTGGCACGCTCACCCACCGTGTACAGGCCCCCGGTGCTGTACGCGAACGTGCAGACGAAGATCGCCAGGACCACCTGGTTCGGCAGGTCGCGCATGAACGTGCGCAGCAGCCGCACCGAGAACTGGCTCGAGGCGATCTGCAGCGAGACGACGGTCAACGAGAACACGATCCCGGTAACCGTGATCATCGTGGCCGACACCACGATCAGCAGCTGACGGGCGTCAGCGGCCGTGCCCTGGAAGAGCAGGTGCTGCCAGAGCGAATCCGACGGGATCTGCACGGCGGACATCACGACGCCGCCGCTCAGGCCCAGCGCGACCGCCAGCGTCGGCAGCGCCCACAGGGTGCCGACGAGGTAGTCGCGGACGGAGCTGAACCGGCCCATGCGTCCTCCTGCCACGCAACCCCGGCACGGTCAGCGTCAGCGTAGGCGTCGGCCCGACGAGACCACCAGCGGTGGCCCGAAGGACATCAGGGTCGACTGCGCCAGCGGGGCGACATACGGGCGACGCCCTCAGTCCCAGCGCTCACCAAGCGATCAACGAGCAGACCTGTGGGCCGGTTGTCGCCGCGATCAGCGGGATGCTTGAAGCCGGCAAGCAGGAGTCCTCGGGCCGCGATCGCCTGAAGGACGTCGAACGCCTCATCGAGCCCACCCACGGTGGCACCACGACGTGTGGACCGCCCGAGCGAGTCGTGTCACTGCCCTGAGCGGATCAGCGCGCTGACGGCGGTGCTCGGGTCCGGATGAGGCGGCCCGGCCGGATCCCAGGTCCGATTGACCCTTCGGTAGGGGTACCACTGGTAATCCACACCCAGTCTGAGCTGGAGCCCGGCCGCGGACAGACGATTGCGTCTCAACCGCGCGGTCCCGCCGGTAGCGGTCCCGAGGGCGGCTCGGGCATCCGCGACGAGCAGGTCGGTCCCCGCGTCACCCTCCGTGGCCGGGTCCCAGGTGCGGTGGAGCACCTCGAGGCCGTCGGCGCCGCCGTGACGCCAGGCAAGAGCCCGACGGACCAACTCGCGCTCCGGGACACCGCTGCGGGCGGACAGCACCGCGAGCCCGGTCGTGCCCAGAACACTCGCGGCCCGCCGGGCCAGATCGGCGTGCTGGTCCAGTCCGAGCCCGGCATCGCGACTGTTTCCGACGGTGTGTTCCCACGCTCGCCGAACGGCATCGGCGGCGTGCGCCGACAGATCGGCACGGAGCCCGCCGAACTCGGCCGGCGG
>CAYYCE010000082.1:0-9297 GCA_964469635.1 uncultured Kineosporiaceae bacterium | reverse complement strand
ACCGTCGACTCGAGTAACTGGACGTCGTGGCTGATGACCACCAGCCCGCCGGTCCAGGCCTTGAGGAAGTCGCGCAACCAGGCGATCGAGTCGGCGTCCAGGTGGTTGGTCGGCTCGTCGAGGAGCAGTGTCGGGGCCCCCGAGAACAGGATCCTGGCCAACTCGATCCGCCGGCGCTGACCGCCCGAGAGCGTGCCCAGAGGCTGGACCAGCACCCGTTCGGGCAGTCCGAGACTCGAACAGATGGTCGCCGCCTCGCTCTCGGCGGCGTAGCCGCCCCGGGCGGTGAACTCCGCCTCCAGCCGCCCGTACCGGGCCATCGCGGCCTCGCGGGTGTCCGGTACGGCGCTGGCCATCTCCCCCTCGCTGCGCCGCATCCGGGCGATCACCTGGTCCAGCCCCCGCGCCGAGAGCACCCGGTCCCGGGCCAGGACGTCCAGATCCCCGGTTCGCGGGTCCTGCGGCAGATACCCCACGTCGCCGCTTCGCGTGACGGTGCCCGAGACCGGCTGGGCCTGCCCGGCAAGCACTGTGGTGAGCGTGGTCTTGCCCGCGCCGTTGCGGCCGACCAGGCCGATCCGGTCCCCCGGGGCGATCCGGAACGACGCGCCTTCGAGCAGGATCCTGGCTCCCGCCCGCAGCTCGACGTCGTGGGCCACGATCACGATCCTCCATCGTACGGGCCGCATCCCCCGGCACCGCGACCGGGCAGGCATTACGGTGTGCTGCGGTGGCGGGTGTGATCAGGAGGCACGGGTGCCGATCCAATTCGACGACAGCTCCATCGACGTCAGCGGTGTGGACGATCGCCGCGGCGGTCGCGGCGGCGGTCTGGCGATCGGGGGCGGCGCCGGGATCGTCGGCCTGATCGTGGCACTGCTCTACGCCTTCCTGGGCGGCAACGGCTCACTGCCGGCGCTCCCGATCGACAGCGCGCCGCAGGCGGGGGCCAGCGCCGAGAGCGCCCAGCAGCTCGAGGACCGCTGCGGCGCCGCCGGCGCCCTCGACCAGTACACCGACTGCCGGCTGATCAAGGTCTACAACATCGCCGACACGGTGTGGCGGGACGAGTTCGCGCGCCGGGGCATCGAGTACTCCTCGCCCCGGCTGGCCTTCTTCTCCAGCCAGACCCAGACCGGGTGCGGGCCGGCCAGCGCCGACGTCGGGCCCTTCTACTGCCCCGCCGACCGGGAGATCTACTTCGAGCTCGGCTTCCTCGACGTGCTGCAGCAGAAGTTCGGCGCCGGCGGCCAGTACGCGCAGGCCTACATCGCCGCCCATGAGTTCGGCCACCACCTGCAGACGCTGCTGGGCATCGAGCCGCAGGTGCGGCAGATCCAGCAGGGCCACCCCGACCTGGCCAACGAGTTCTCGGTGGGCATGGAACTGCAGGCCGACTGCTTCGCCGGGGCGTGGGCCAAGCTGTCCGACCAGGCCGAGAGCGGCATCGAGCTCACCCAGGACAACATCGACGAGGCCCTGAACGCAGCCGCGGCCGTCGGCGACGACCGGATCCAGGCCAAGGTGCAGGGCCGGGTCGACCCCGAGGGGTTCACCCACGGGACGGCCGATCAGCGCCGGCAGTGGTTCGCCACCGGGTACCAGAACGGAAGCATCGATTCCTGCAACACCTTCCAGTCGCTCGGCCTCACGTCCTGAGGGATCGATGTCGGCCCGGGATCTCGCGCTGGTCGCCTCCTTCGCGGCGCTGATCGCCGTCCTGGGGCTGGCCGGCACCCTCTACCCGCTCGGGGCCGCGGTCCCGATCACCGCCCAGACGCTCGGGGTGATGCTGGCCGGGTCCGTGCTCGGCGCCCGGCGGGGCGGCGCGGCGGTGCTGGTCTTCCTCGCGCTGGTGGCGGCGGGACTGCCCTGGCTGGCCGGTGGGCGGGGCGGTCTGGGGGTGTTCGCGGGTCCCACCGTCGGCTTCCTGATCGGCTGGGTCCCCGGCGCCGCGGTGATCGGCGCCCTGGTCGCCCGCCGTCCCGCCGTCGGCCGGCGCGCCCTGATCGCGTGGTTGCTGGTCGCCAACGCCCTGGGCGGCATCGTCGTGGTCTACCTGCTGGGCATCCCCGGGTGGGCCTGGCGCGGGCACGTCGCCCTGGGTGCGGCGACCACCGGCAGCTTGGCCTTCCTCCCGGGCGACCTGGTCAAGGCGGTGGTCTCGGCCGTCGTGACCGCCGCCGTGCTGCGCGGCTACCCGGGAATCGTGCCCGGACGGCGCACGCCGCGGACCGGCACGCCCGACTAGCCTGCTCGGGTGAGCCTCCCGGACCTGTCGGCCTACGGCCTGAGTTGCCACGGGGGCCACCTCGAACTGGCCACCTCGGGGAGCACCGGCCGGACCCGGGTGGTGCGCCGCAGCGTCGACTCGTGGACGGCGAGCCTGCCCGCGCTGGACGAGCTGACCGGCCTGAGGGCCGGGGACCTGCTCTGGGCACCGGGGCCGTGGACCTCGACGATGACGCTGTACGCGATCTGGCAGGGAACGGCGGCCGGCGCCGAGGTGCTGGCGAGCGGGCCGTGGAGCGGGGTGCCGGACGGCGCCCGGCGGGCGCGGCTGGTGCACGCCGTCCCGGTGGTCCTCGAGGCGATCCTCGACGCCGCGGCCGCGGACCGCTCGGCGGGCCGGCCGTGGGGGCTGCACACCGCCGTGGTCGCGGGAGCCGCGCCGGCGCCGGGGCTGCGCGTGCGCGCGGAGCGGCTCGGCGTCGCCCTGGTGGAGTACTACGGCGCCGCCGAGCTGTCCTTCGTGGCCGTGGACGTCGACGGGTCCGGCCTGCGGCCGTTCCCCGGGGTCGAGGTCCGGCTCCGCGACGGCGTGCTGTGGGTGCGTTCGCCCTACCTGGCCGAGTCGGTGGACGGCGTCCCGGTCGCCGACCGCGACGGTTGGGCGACGACCGGGGACCGAGCGCGCTGGGGTGCGGCGGGAACCCTGGAGCTGCTGGGGCGCCCCGGAACCGCCACCGTTGCCGGCCACACCGTGCAGCTCGCGGAGGTCGAGGCGGTGCTCGCGGCCGTCCCCGGGGTCGCCGAGGCGGTGTGTCTGGCGACGCCCGATCCGCGACTGGGGCAGCGGCTGGTGGCCGTGGTGCGTCGGATCCCGGGCAGCGACCCGCTGCCCGCGCTGCGCCGGGCCGAGGAGGCCCTGCCGCCGTCGGCCCGACCGGTGCGTCATCATGTGGTGGACGACGTGCCACGGACGCCGTCCGGGAAGGTCGATCGCGTCGCAGTGGAGGGGCGATGGACCCGCGCGCGCCCGTGATCGTGGCTGCCCGGCGGACACCGGTGATCTCGGTGGCGGCCGAACCGGCCGCGCGTCGACGCTTCCTGGCCCCCCACGAACTGGCCGCGCCGGTGCTCTCCGCCCTGGCGGCGGACGTCGGTGCCGCGGCCGCTGCCGTGGACGACGTGGTGCTCGGCTGCGCCCGGGGACCGGGCGGGGACGTGGCCCGGGTCGCTGCGCTGGCGGCGTTCGGCGTCGAGGTGCCCGGGGTGAGCGTGGACCGCCAGTGCGGCTCGGGGCTGGAGGCCGTCCGGCTGGCCGCCGCCCTGGTCGCCTCGGGGGCCGAGATGGTGCTCGCGGGCGGGGTGGAGAGCGCCAGCATGGGTGACGGGCGGCGCGCGGCCTTCACTCCGCCGGGCTTCCCCGATCCCGACATGGGCCGGGCCGCGGAGGATCTCGCGCTCCGGCGCGGGATCGGACGCGACCGCCAGGACGCCTACGCGCTGCGCTCGCATCGCCTCTGCGTCGAGTCGCAGCGCGCGGGGACCTTCGACGCCGAACTGGTCCCGGTCGCCGGGCTCGGCCGCGACGACCGGCCCAGGGCGGGCATGACCTCGGCACTGCTGGCCCGTTTCCCCGCGGCCTTCGCCGACGGTGGTTCGGTGACGGCCGGGAACTCGTGCGGCGTCGGCGACGGCGCGGCGGCGGTCGCGGTGGTCGGCGAAAGGCGCCGGGCGGCGATGGGGATCCCCGGGATCCGAGTCGTGGACTGCGCGGTGGCCGGCGTCGACCCCGCCCTGCCGGGGCTGGGAACGACCCCCGCGGTGCGCAACCTGCTCGCCCGCAACGGTGTGGGTCCGGGTGACGTCGACCGGTGGGAGATCACCGAGGCCTTCGCGGCCCAGGTACTGGCCGGGACGGACGACCTGGGCCTGGATCCGCTCGGGCGGGACGGCGAGCGGGTGTGTCCGCAGGGGGGCGCGATCGGCATGGGACATCCCTGGGGTGCCTCCGGCGCGCTGCTCGTGGTCCGGTTGTTCGCGGAGTTGGTGCGCCTGCCGGTCGGGGGCGCCCGCCGGGGCGTGGCCTGCTGTGCCATCGGCGGTGGCCAGGGCATCGCCGTCCTGGTGGAACGGGTGGGCTGAGTGGACGTCCGGATCCAGCAGGTGAGCCACCGGATCGGCGACCGGCGGGTGCTCGACGGGATCGATCTCACGCTGCGCGAGCGGCGGATCGGGGTCGTCGGGCTCAACGGCTCGGGCAAGTCCACCCTGGCTCGGCTGTTCAACGCCCTGGTCGTCCCGACGTCGGGGACGGTTCTGGTCGACGGTCTCGACACGGCGCGGGACGCCGCTGCGATCCGTCGGCGGGTGGGCTTCGTCTTCACCGATCCGGACGCCCAGATCGTGATGCCGACGGCGGCTGAGGACGTCGCGTTCTCGTTGCGCCGCACCGGGATTCCCAAGCACAGGGTGCGCGAGGAGGCCGAACGGGTCCTGGCCGCCCACGGCCTGGCGGGCCGCGCCGACGCGCCGGCCCATCTGCTGTCGGGGGGCGAGAAGCAGTTGCTGGCGCTGGCCTCGGTGCTGGCCTGCGACCCGTCGCTGGTGGTGTGCGACGAGCCCACGACGCTGTTGGACCTGCGCAACGCCCGGCGCATCGGCGAGGTGCTGGCCGGGCTCGCGCAGTCGGTGTTCCTGGTGACCCACCATCTGGACGCGCTGCGCGCCTTCGACCGGGTGCTGGTGCTCCACGACGGCCGACTGGTCGCCGACGACGTCCCGGCGGCCGCGCTCGCGGCCTATGGCCGGCTCGCGGAGCGGGCCCCGTGATCGGCCTGTACATCCCTGGGGAATCGGTGCTGCACCGGCTACCCGCCGGGGCCAAGCTGGCGGCGCTGGCGATCGGACTGAGCGCGGTCACCCTCCTGGCGTCGGTGACGGCCGTGACCGTGGGGCTGGCGGTGGTGGCGGCCCTGGCGGCGCTGTCCGGGGTCGGCGCCCGGGCGGCGCTGCGGCAGGTGCGGCCGGTGCTGTGGCTGCTGCTGGTGCTGGGGGTGTTCCAGGCGTGGACGGCGGGGGCGCGGACGGCCGCGGTGGTCTGTGGTTCGATCCTGGTCGCCGTCGCGGCGGCGGGCCTGGTGACGCTGACCACGCGCACCGAGGATCTGATCGACGCCGTCGTCAGGGTGCTGGGTCCGCTGCGGCGCTTCGGGGCGCGCCCGGAACGGGTGGCGCTGCTGCTCGCGCTGGTGATCCGCACGGTGCCGGTGCTCGCGCGGATCGTCGGCGAGGTGCGCGACGCCCGGATCGCCCGCGGCGCCCAGCGCTCGGCGAGGGCGTTCGCGGTGCCGGTCGTGATCCGGACCGTTCGGCACGCCGACCGGCTGGGTGAGGCGCTGATCGCCCGCGGGGTGGACGACTGAGGTTGCGGCCCTGGAACGTCAGCGGCCTCCGGCGACGTCGAGGATCGAGCCGGCGACGTAGCCGGCCTCCTCGGACATCAGCCAGAGGATCGCCGTGGCGACCTCCTCGGGCCGGCCGGCCCGTCCCATCGGCAGGGTGGGGCCGACCGCGGCCACCCGGCGGGCGTCCCCGGAGTCGGCGTGGATCTCGGTGTCCACGATGCCGGGCCGGACGCCGTTGACCCGGATGCCCTCGGCCACGACCTCCTTCGCCAGGCCCACGGTGAACGTGTCCACCGCCCCCTTGCTCGCCGCGTAGTCGACGTACATGTGCGGCGCACCCATTCTCGCCGCGCCGCTGGACACGTTGACGATCGAGCCGCCCCGGCCGCCGTGCCGGGTGCTCATCCGGCGCACCGCCTCGCGGGCGCAGAGCATGACGCCCAGCGTGTTCACCTCGAGCATCCGGCGCAGCCGCTGCCCGGTCATCTCCTCCAGCCGCGCCCTGAGGTCGACGATCCCGGCGTTGTTGACCAGGGCGGTCAGCGGTCCGAGCCCGGCGTCGACCCGCTCGAACAGCGACACCACCGCCCGCTCGTCGCTCACATCGGCCCGGACCGTGATCGCGCGGCGTCCCTCGGCCCGCACGGCGTCGGCGACCCGCTCGGCCCGGGCCGCGTCGCGGGCGTGGTTGACCGCGACGTCCCACCCCCGCCGGGCGGCCAGGTGCGCGGTGGCTGCCCCGATACCGCGGCCCGCCCCGGTGACGAGCACGACCCGGGGCACGATGGGGGAACCGTCATCCGTCATGCGGGGCCTCCTGCCGGGCCTCGGTGAGCCGGATGTTCACGGCGGCCACCAGGGTGGGCAGCGCCGCCAGCGTCCGGCGGTCGGGGTCGCCCACCGCGAGGTGGCCGGCCCGCGGCAACCCCGTGAGCGGGGACAGCCGGCGATCCCGGAGCACGTCGGCGACCAGACTCCGGTCTCCCCCGGTGGCCAGCCAGACCGGGGTGCCCGCCGCCGCCTCGGCGGCCGGCAGCAGGAGACGCACCGCGTGATCGGCCACGCCCGTCACGAGTTCACCCGCCTGCTTCGCCCGCCGCCGTGCATAGCGCTGCTGCGACCAACCGCCGGCGGCGGTCCGACCCTGCACGTGCCGCGACCCGACCTTCGAGGCGACCACCTCGCCGGAGTCGATCACTGCGAGACCGTACCCCCCGCGGCGGACCAGCAGCACCAGGACGCGGCGCCGCCGGGCCAGGTGGGTCACCGCGTCCTCGAGCGATCCCCCGTGCCATGGCGGGAACGGCAGGACGACGTCCGCACGCTCGCCGTCGCCACCGGCCAGGCTGAGACCCGAAGCGGTCGAGGAGAGGACTGCGCCGCCGTGCCGCTCCTCGAACCCGCTCACCCAACGGCCGAGCCGAGGCGCGTCGACCGTGACGGTTCGCGCCACCGGATCAGACGTTGAAGCCGAGCGCCCGCAGTTGCTCGCGGCCGTCGTCGGTGATCTTGTCGGGGCCCCAAGGAGGCATCCAGACCCAATTGATCTGCATGCCGTCGACCAGGCCGTCCAGGGCCTGGATCGCCTGGTCCTGGATGACGTCGGTCAGCGGGCACGCGGCCGAGGTCAGGGTCATGTCGATCACGGCCTTGTTGTCCCGGTCGATGGTGACGCCGTACACCAGGCCGAGATCGACCACGTTGATGCCGAGTTCGGGATCGACGACGTCCCGCAACGCCTCCTCGACGTCGGCGATCGTCGCCGGGGTCGGATCCGCCGCCGCAGCCGGCTCACTCATCCTGGTCCTCCTTGGTCGTTGCCGCCCGAGCCGCGAGCACCGCCGCCTCGAACGCCGTCCAGCCGAGCATCGCGCACTTGACCCGGCTCACCAGCCGGCTGACACCGTGGAACGCGGCGCCGTCCCCGAGCACGTTCTCGTCGGGTTCGACCTCGCCCCTCGACCGGATCATGGTCCGGAAGGCCTCGACGGTGCTCTCGGCCTCCTCGAGCGTCGTGTCGGCGACCAGGTCGTGCAGCACCGAGACCGAGGCCTGGCTGATCGAGCAGCCCTCGCCCTGCCAGGAGACGTCCACCACCCGGGGCCGGCCGGTGTCGATGTCCGCCAGCGCGACCCGCAGCGTCACCTCGTCGCCGCACAGGGGGTTGTACTGCTTCGACTCCCCCATCACCGCGTCCGCGGAGGCCACGCGCAGGCCGTGGCCGTGCTTCTCCTTCGCGTGGTCGAGGATCACCTGCTGGTACATCTGGTCGAGCGAACTCATCAGGCCACCCCGAAGTAGCCCCGGACCTCGGCCAGGACCTCGACGAACCGGTCCACCTCGGCGGGCGTGGAGTAGAGGTACAGGCTGGCGCGGGTGCTGGCCGTCGCGCCGTAGCGCCGGTGGGCGGGCTGAGCGCAGTGGTGGCCTACCCGGACGGCGATCCCGCGGCTGTCCAGGTACTGCCCGACGTCGTGGGGGTGCACGCCGTCGACGACCACGCTCACCGCGCCCGAGCGGTCGACGGCCCGACCGTCCTCCAGCACCGGCCCGAGCACCCGGACCCCGTCCACCCGCTCGACCCCGGCAAGCAGCCGCTCGGTCAGGGCGTGCTCGTGCACCACGATCCGATCCATGCCGACGCCCTCCAGGTAGCGGACGGCCGCGTGCCAGGCCACCGCCTGGCTGACCGGCGGGGTGCCCGCCTCGAACCTCTGCGGCGGCTCCCGGAACGTGGTCTCCCGCATGGTCACCTTGGCGACCATGGAACCGCCGGTGATGAACGGCGGGAGCGCCTCGAGCACCTCGCGTCGCCCGGCCAGCGCGCCGATCCCGTTGGGGCCCAGCATCTTGTGCGCGGAGAACGCCGCAAGGTCCACGCCGAGGGCGGCGTAGTCCACGGCCAGGTGGGGCACCGCCTGGCACGCGTCGAGGACGGTGAGCGCCCCGGTGGCCCGGGCCCGGGCCACCAGGTCGGCGACCGGGTTGACGGTGCCGAGCACGTTGGAGACGTGGGTGAAGGCCACCACCTTGGTCCGTGGCCCGATGAGCTCGTCCAGCCGGGACAGGTCGAGCCGGCCGTCGTCGGTCAGCCCGATCCAGCGCAGGGTGGCGCCGCTGCGTGCACAGGCCTGCTGCCAGGGCACCAGGTTGGCGTGGTGCTCCATCTCCGTGATGAGCACCTCGTCGCCCGGGCGCAGTGCCAGCGGGCCGGACGACGGGCCCGCCGACAACCCGTAGGTGACCAGGTTCAGGGCCTCGGTGGCGTTGCGGGTCCAGACCAGCTCGTCCTCGGTGCGGCCGACGAACGCGGCGACGGCGATCCTGGCCTGCTCGTAGGCCTCCGTGGCCTCCTCGGCCACGGTGTGCGCGCCGCGGTGCACCGCGGCGTTGGAACGTTCGACGAACCGCCGTTCGGCCTCCAGCACCGCCCGGGGGCGCTGCGAGGTGGCACCGGAGTCCAGGTAGGCCAGCGGTTCGCCGTGCACCTCGCGCCGGAGCAGGGGGAAGTCGGCGCGCAGGGCGGCGAGCTCTCCGGCCGAGAAGTCCGTGGCGTCGTCGACCACGGCGTCGGGGGTGGTCACGATGGTCACGACGAGGCCACTCCCGAGGCCGCCCCCGTCGCGGCGAACCGGTCGTAGCCCTCGGCCTCGAGCCGGTCGGC
>CAYYCE010000081.1:6789-9382 GCA_964469635.1 uncultured Kineosporiaceae bacterium | reverse complement strand
GTTCGCGACGTACTTCCATCTGGCCAACGTGGCCGAGCAGGTGCACCGGGCCCGCGAGATCGACCAGGGACACCGCAGCAGCGGCGACCCCGTCACCCGGGCGGTCGGCGACATCGGCGAGGCGCTGGCCGACGGGCGGCTGACCCGCGGGCAGGTGGCCGAGGCCGTGCGCACGCTCGCCACCCGCCCGGTATTCACCGCCCACCCCACCGAGGCCGCCCGACGCTCGGTGCTGCTCAAGCTGCGCGGCATCGCCGACCAACTCTCCTCGGTCACCTCCGACGCCCTCGACCGCCCGCGCATCCACCGTCGGGTCGCCGAGCTGATCGAGCTGCTCTGGCAGACCGACGAGCTGCGGATCACCCGGCCCGAGGTGATGGACGAGGCCCGCAACGCCATCTACTACCTCGACGCCATGGTCGCGGACGCCGTCCCGCGGGTGCTCGACGACCTGGCCGAGTCCCTCGACGGCATCGGGGTCGAGTTGCCGCCGGACGCGCGGCCGCTGTCGTTCGGCTCCTGGATCGGCGGGGACCGCGACGGCAACCCCTTCGTCACCCCCGAACTCACCCGGTCGGTGGCCGGGCTGCTCCGGGAGCACGCCGTCCGCGATCTGCACTCGGTGATGGACGCGCTGCTGGCCGACCTATCGTGCAGCGAGCGCTTCGTCGGCGCCAGCGACGAGCTCCGAGAGTCGTTGGCGGCCAACCTCTCCCGGCTCACCGATCTCGATCCGCGCTACCCGCGGCTCAATGGCGAGGAGCCCTACCGGCTGCTGCTGACCTGCATCCGGGCCCGGCTCACCGCCACCCGGGACCGCGCGGCCGCCCTGGCACCGCACCGCGAGGGCATCGACTACCTCGACACCCGCGAGTTGCTGGACGACCTGTTGCTGGTGCGTTCCTCGTTGGTGGCGCACGGCGGCGACCTGGCCGCCCGAGGCGTGCTCGACCGTGCGATCCGGATCGTGGCCGCGACCGGGCTGTCGCTGGCCACCCTCGACGTCCGGGAGCACGCCTCGGCCCACCACGCGGCACTTGCCGTGCTGGTGGACCGGCTCGGCGAGCAGAGCTGGCGCTACCTGGACCTGCCCCCGGTGCACCGGATCCGGCTGCTGGCCCGCGAACTCGATTCGCGCCGTCCGCTCGCACCCTCGCCGCCGCCCCTGACGGGTCCCGAGCGGACGACGTACGAGACCTTCCTGGCGATCCGCGACGTGCTCGACACCTTCGGGCCCCAGGCCTGCGAGTCCTACATCATCTCGATGACCAAGGGCACCGACGACGTGCTGGCGGCCGTGGTGCTGGCCCGTGAGGCGGGGCTGGTCGACATCCCCGCCGGGGTGGCCCGGATCGGTTTCGTGCCGCTGCTGGAGACCGTCGACGAACTGCGGCGTGCCGGGGAGCTGCTGGACGAGCTGCTCTCGCTGTCGGCCTACCGACGGCTGGTGGCCCTGCGCGGCGACGTCCAGGAGGTGATGCTGGGCTACTCCGACAGCAACAAGGACGCCGGGATCACCACGTCCCAGTGGGAGATCCACCTCGCCCAGCGGCGGCTGCGCGACGTCGCCCGCGTGCACGGGGTGCGGCTGCGGCTGTTCCACGGCCGGGGCGGCACCGTGAGCCGTGGCGGCGGGCCGACGTACGACGCCATCCTGTCCCAGCCGTGGGGCGTGCTGGACGGCGAGATCAAGCTGACCGAACAGGGCGAGGTGATCTCGGACAAGTACCTGCTGCCCCAGCTGGCTCGGGAGAACCTGGGGTTGCTGGTGTCGGCCACGCTGGTCTCCTCGCTGCTGCATCGGAGCTCGCGGGCCACCACCGAGGACCTGTCCCGCTGGGACGCCGCCATGGACGTCGTCTCCACGGCGGCCCAGCGGGCCTACCGATCGCTGGTCGACGACCCCGACCTGCCCGAGTACTTCGGCCGTTCCACCCCCGTGGAGGAGCTGGCGGACCTGCACCTCGGCTCGCGGCCCGCACGCCGGGCCACCACCGGCGAGGGCTTGGCGGGGCTGCGGGCGATCCCCTGGGTGTTCGGCTGGACCCAGTCGCGCCAGATCGTGCCCGGCTGGTTCGGGGTCGGCTCCGGCCTGGCGGCGGCCCGCGAGGCCGGCCTGGGCGAGGTGCTGGCCGAGATGCTCACCGAGTGGCACTTCTTCGCCAACTTCGTCTCCAACGTGGAGATGACGCTGGCCAAGACCGACCTGTCGGTGGCCCGCCAGTACGTCGAGCACCTGGCGCCCCGTCCACTGCACCGGGTGTTCGAGACGATCCGGGCCGAGCACGACCTGACCGTGCGTGAGGTCCTCACCCTCACCGGGGGGTCGGCGATCCTGGCCCGCCAGCCGTCACTGGCCCGCACGCTGGCAACCCGTGACGTCTACCTGTTGCCGTTACAGCTGCTCCAGGTGCAGCTGCTGCAGCGGGTGCGGGCCGCGCGCGACGCCGGTGAGCAGGAGGACGAGACGCTGCGCCGGGCGTTGCTGGTGACCGTGAACGGCATCGCCACCGGCCTGCGCAACACCGGTTGAGTCCCTCCCCGCCCCTTCCCGCGTGGCACGGCCCTCCCCGCGGGCACGGCCCTCCCCGCG
>CAYYCE010000081.1:4539-6689 GCA_964469635.1 uncultured Kineosporiaceae bacterium | reverse complement strand
GGCACGGCCCTCCCCGCGGGCACGGTGTGACGTTGCGCCCGCCAGACGGGCACAGCGTGACGTCGCGCCCGTCGAGAATGGGCACGGCGTGACGTCGCGCCCGTCGAGACCGCAGGTTTGTGCCGGTCCACCCTGCGGAACAGCTTGACTTAGGCAAGCCTAACCTAACTACTCTGGGCACCCCGTCATCGCGAGAACGGACACCCATGCTCGCCAACTATCTCGTCGGACTTCGTGAGGGCCTGGAGGCCTCGCTGGTCGTCGTCGTCCTCGTCGCCCACCTGGTCAGGACCGGACGCCGCGGCCTGCTACCCGCCGTCTGGGCCGGCGTGGCCGTGGCGGTCTCGGTCTCCGTCGCCTTCGGCGCCCTGCTGACCTTCGGCCCCAGGGGCCTGACCTTCGAGGCCCAGGAGATGATCGGCGGGACGCTGTCGATCGTCGCGGTCGGCTTCGTCACCTGGATGGTGCTCTGGATGGCCACCGCGGCCCGGAGCCTGTCCGGCGAGCTCAAGGGCCGCTTGGACGCCGCCGCGCAGGTCGGACGGCGGGCCCTGGTCGTCGTCGCGATGCTCGCCGTGGGCCGCGAGGGCCTCGAGACCGCGCTGTTCCTGTGGGCCGCCACCCGCGCCGCCGCCGCCGGGGGCACCCGCTCCACCACCGCGCCACTCGTCGGCGCGCTGCTCGGCATCCTGACCGCTGTCGTCCTGGGCTGGCTGGTCTACCGGGGGGCGCTACGACTCAACCTGTCGCGGTTCTTCGCCTGGACCGGAGGCCTCCTGGTCGTCATCGCGGCAGGCGTGCTGTCCTACGGCGTCCACGACCTGCAGGAGGCCTCGGTCCTGCCCGGCCTGAACTCGCTGGCCTTCGACGTCAGCCACATCCTGACCCCCACCTCCGTCACCGCGACCGTGTTGAAGGGGGTCTTCAACCTCTCCCCGGCCACCACGTGGCTCGAGTTGACCGCCTGGGTCGGCTACGTCGTCGCGGTCATGCCGCTGTTCGTCCGCCGGTTGCGGTCGGCCGCCCAGCCCCGGCCGGCTCCCGCTGCCGCCGTTCCCGTCGCGACCCCCGTTCCCGGAGACCGTTGATGATCACCTCACACCGCCGGCTGGCAACCACCCTGCTCCCGATGGCGGCGGCCCTGGCCCTGGCCGGGTGCACCGACAACCCGCCCGGCCCTACGGCCTCGAGCGGTACGCAGACCGGATCGCTGTCCGTCGTCGCCACCGACGACGCCTGCCAGGTCTCGAGCACGCAGGCGCCCTCGGGCACCCTGACCTTCGCGGTGACCAACCAGGGCGCCGAGGTCACCGAGTTCTACCTGCTGGCCGGGGACGGGCGCCGGATCGTCGGCGAGGTGGAGAACATCGGCCCCGGCCTGACCCGCGACCTGGTGCTCCAGGCCGCCCCCGGCACCTACTACACCGCCTGCAAGCCGGGCATGACCGGCGACGGCATCCAGGCCGAGTTCACCGTCACGGACTCGGGCGCCGACCTGACCCCGGACCGGTGAGAACACGGACCTCGTGGACCGTGCTCTCGACCCCGGCATGGACGCCCCGGGGGGGCCGACCTCAAGCCCGGCCAGGGGTGGACCGCCGGACACGTCATGGAGAAGGACCTGTGACCGCCGGCCGCCGGTCAAGGCCACACCGCACCCACCACCGCCGAGCGGACCCGATAGCCGACAGGCTGGCCCCTCACGGCGCGCCACTGTCCGGGGGGTACCGAGTTCACGACCCCCGACTTCGACGCGCCCGGCGAAGGCGACGACGATCAGGTCGCGGGTCGGGCATCGACCTGGGAGATCCAGCGTCCGATGCCGGGCCAGGTGTCGGCCAGCGTGTTCGCTCCCATGAACAGGCCGATGTGGCCCCCGGGGGTGAGCTTCTTCGTCACTTGCGCCGCGGGCGTGCCCATCAGCCGCTCGGCGTTGAAGACCTGCTCGCGTGTGGTGATGTCGTCGGCCTCGCCGGCGAGCAGGTACAGCGGCACGGTGATCTGCGAAGCGTCCGGTCGGCGCCGGGTGCGGGAGTCTCAGGCGCTCTTGCGGCGTTTGCCCGGGGCCGACTTCTTGGCGGAGGCCTCCTTCGCGGCGCCCTTCACCGTCTCCTTCGCGGCGTCCTTCGGCGCCTCCTTCGGCGCCTCCT
>CAYYCE010000081.1:0-4439 GCA_964469635.1 uncultured Kineosporiaceae bacterium | reverse complement strand
TCCTTCGGCGCCTCCTTCGGCGCCTCCTCGCGGGACCTCTTCGCGGCCTCGACGCTGCGCTGCAGCGCCGTCAGCAGGTCGACCACCTCGGCGCCGGCGACCTCCTCGACCTCGGCCTCGGGCAGCGGCATCCCGGCCAGCTTCGCCTCCACGAGCTCACCGACCGCCTGGGCGTAGGCGTCCTCGTAGGCATCGGGGTCGAAGTCGGCGGCCAGCGACTCGACCAGCGACATCGCCATGGTCAGCTCGGCCTCGCGCAGTTCGACGTCCTCCGTCAGCACGTCGAAGTCGGCGTCCCGGATCTCGTCCGGCCACAGCAGCGTCTGCAGCACGATCACGTCGTCGCGCACCCGCAGCACCGCCAGCGTCTCCCGCTGCCGCATGGCGACCTTGACCACCGCCATCCGCTCGGTGCGCACGAGCGCCTCGCGCAGCAGCACGTAGGGCTTGACGGTGCGCGCCTCGGGCTCGAGGTAGTAGGTCCTGTCGAACAGCATCGGGTCGACCGCCTCGACCGGTACGAACTCCATCACGTCGATCTCGCGGCCCGAGGTCAGCGGCAGCCCGGCGAAGTCGTCGTCCTCGAGCATCACCGCCCGGCCGTCCGGGGCCTCGTAGCCCTTGGCGAGCTGGTCCCAGGCGACCTCCTCGCCGCAGACCGTGCAGACCCGGCGCATCTTGATCCGTCCGCCATCGGCGCGGTGCACCTGGTGGAACCGGATGTCGTGCTCCTGGGTGGCCGCGAACAGTCGAACGGGCACGTTGACCAGCCCGAACGACACGGCACCCTTCCAGATGGCACGCATGGATCAAGCATGACCGATGAGGCAGCATGGCGCCATGCCGCCCGCCCCCCGCTCACCCGTTCCGCGGCCGATGCTGGCCACGGCGGCCGAGACCGTGACGGACCTTCCGGGGGACGGTTCGGCCTGGGCGTTCGAGGTGAAATGGGACGGCGTGCGGGTGCTGGCCCACGTCCGCGACGGGGGGCTGCGGCTGGTCAGCCGGGCGGGCAACGACGTCACGGCCGGCTACCCCGAACTGGCGCCGCTGGCCTCGCTGGGTCACGACGCGATCCTGGACGGCGAGGTCGTAGTGCTGCGCGAGGGCCGGCCCAGCTTCGGCGCCCTCGCCGAGCGGATGCACGTGCGGGACCCGATCGCCGTCCGCGCCCTGGCCGCCGCCTCGCCCGCCACCTACCTGGTGTTCGACCTGCTGCGCCTGGACGGCACCGACACCACGGAGCTGCCCTGGAGCCGGCGCCGGGCCCTGCTCGAGAAGTTGGCGAGCGGTGCGACCGGAACCACCGGGTGGCGGGTCGGACCGGTCTACGACGACCGCGACGCGCTGGTGGCCGCCACCCGCGAGCAGGGCCTCGAGGGCGTGGTGGCCAAGCGGCGCGGTTCGCGATACCACCCCGGAACCCGCTCGGGCGACTGGCTCAAACTCGCCCACCGCCACCACCAGGTCGCCCTGGTCGGAGGCTGGCGATGGGAGACCGGCGCACGCGACCGCCTCGGGGCGCTGTTGCTGGGAATCCCGGACGGCGAGGGCGGCCTGGGCTTCATCGGCCGGGTCGGCAGCGGGATCACGGCTGAGACCGCACTCCGGTTGCGGAAGGCCTTCGAGGCGGCCCCGGCGCCCTCCTGCCCGTTCACCACAGAGGTGCCGGCCGTGGACGCCAGGGGCACGATCTGGACGACGCCCCAGGTGGTCGTCGAGGTGCGCTACCTCGGCCGAGGAAGCGGGAACCGGTTGCGCCAGCCGGTGTTCCGCGGCGTGCGCCCGGATCTGGGACCGGCCGACGTGCGGTGGGAGAGCTGATGGATCAGGCGGTCCAGGTCGGCGAGAGACGACTCATGCTGCGCAACCTGGACAAGGTGCTCTACCCGGCCACGGGCACCACGAAGGGCGAGGTGCTGGCCTACTACACCGCGGTCGCCGAGGCGATGCTCGGCCACATCAGGCGCCGCCCTGCGACCCGTAAGCGGTGGCCGGACGGCGTGGCCGGGCCGTCGTTCTTCGAGAAGAACCTGCCCAACGGAACCCCGGCCTGGGTGGGGCGCGTGCGCCTTCCGGTGCCCGGGTCGATGCGCGACCGCGAGAGCATCGTCTATCCGCTGATCGACGATCTCGCCACGCTGGTCTGGGTGGCCAACCTGGCGGCGCTGGAGATCCATGTGCCGCAATGGATCGCCGTTCCGGGCCCGGACGACGACCCGACGCACCGGGGAACCGCGCTGCCACCGGATCGCCTGGTCGTCGATCTGGACCCGGGCGCCCCCGCGGGGCTGGCCGAGTGCACCCAGGTGGCACTCGCCGTCCGCGAACGACTGGCCGCCGACGGGCTGGCGAGCCACCCGGTGACCAGCGGCGGCAAGGGCATGCAGCTGTACGCCTCGCTGGCCGACCGCGACGACCTGGCGGGCGCCGAATCCGTTGCCGGGTATGCGAAATCGCTGGCGGAGTCGATGGAGCGGCAGGCCCCTTCGCTGGTGGTCAGCCGGATGACCAAGCGGCTGCGGCCGGGCCGGGTGCTGCTGGACTGGAGCCAGAACAACCCCGCCAAGACCACCATCGCGCCCTACTCGTTGCGGGGCGGAACGCTGCCGACGGTGGCCGCGCCGCGCACCTGGACCGAGCTCGAGGCGGGCGGGTTGACCCAGCTCGACCACGGGGAGGTGGCGGCACGCGTGGCCGCCGACGGGGACCTGCTGGCAGGGTTGGTCCCATGAGCGTGTGGGCGATCGTGTTGGGTGGCGGGTCCGGTGCCCGGTTCGGCGGGGCCAAGCAGTTCCTCGACCTGGGCGGCCGCAGCCTGATCCTGCACAGCGTGACCGCGGCCCGGCAGGTCTGCGACGGCGTGGTCGCCGTGGTACCCGATCCGGACGACGGTGCCGTCGCCCCGGTGCTCGAGGCGGCCGATCGCGTGGTCACCGGTGGCGAGGCGCGGGCCGACTCGGTACGGGCGGGGCTGGCGGCCGTGCCCGCGGCGGCCGAGGTGATCGTGGTCGCGGACGCCGCGCACCCGCTGGCCTCCGCCGAGTTGTTCGCCACCGTGGTGAAGACGGTGCGGGACGGCGCCGAGGGCGCGTTCCCGGCGCTGCCGCTGGTCGAGGCCGTCGCCACCCTCGATGCGGACGGCGCGCGCGTCGGCGCGGTCCCGCGAGAGGGCAACGTGCTGGTCCAGATGCCGCAGGCCTTCCGGGCCGAGGTGCTGCGGGCCGCCCACGCCGGGGCGAGCGGTGCGGTGGCGAGCGGTGCGGTGGAGGACTCGGCGATGGTGGCGGCGATGCGGGTGGGCCCGGCGCCCGGGCGGCCGGCCCGGGTGCTGGCCGTGCCGGGTGAGGTCACGAACGTCCACGTCACCACCGCGGACGAGTTCGACATGGCCCGTGCGCTGCTGGTGGCCACCGGGCGGATCGCACCATGAGCGCCGGTGGGCAGCGGGTCGGGCGGATCAAGTCGTTGCTGGCGACCCCCACTGGTCTGCGCCGGGGCCTCAACGTCTGGCCGCCATTGCTGTTCACCGGGATCCACGTCGACGAGATCACGTCGGACTACCGCCGGATCCGGGTTCGGTTGCGGCACACCCCGTTCACGTCGAACTACTTCGGCACCCTGTACGGCGGTTCGCTGTTCTCGATGACCGATCCGTTCTGGGCCATCATGATGCTGCGCAATCTCGGGTCCGGGTACGTGGTCTGGGACGCCGCCGGGGAGATCACCTTCGTGAAGGCGGTTCGCGCCACCGTCTTCGCCACCTTCGAGCTCGACCAGGCGATACTCGACGAGGTGCGCGCCGCCACCGCCGACGGGGCGAAGGTGCTGCGCTGGTTCGAGACCGACCTGGTCACCGCCGACGGCACGCTGGTCGCACGGACGCGCAAGCAGCTCCACATCCGCCACTCCCCAGCGTGATCAGTGGCGGGGCGGCGAGCAGCTCACCCGCGGGTTCCAGTCCGAGAACGTCCCCGACGGGTTGCGCTTCCAGATCCAGGCGTGCAGCTCGTAGAACGGCGGCAGGCCGTAGCGGGTCGATGGTGCCGTCGGCCACCAGGTCGCCGCCGCGCGGCCGGCGTCGTCCTGCGGGATTCGCCGATCGACGGGGAAGGTCCGGGTGATGAGGTGGCGGTGCACGGCAGACTCCTCGGGAGCTCGGGGTGCCAGGCGATCCGCACCCTCGACGCTGGGAACACCGCTCCCCGGACATCGGTGGATCTCGCCATCCCCCGCGGAGAGCTCCCCATCGTGGCCCGCCACGGGTCCCGGAGAGCCCACGCTCGGGCGACCGCGGCCAGCTCGGTCCGGTGCTCCAGCAACCCGATGAATCCGAGGCTACGCGCAGCCCTGTCGTGATCATGCGCTGTGCATGATCACGGGGATGGTACGCGGGTCAGTCGGCACCGAACTCGAGGGAGGCCTGGTCGACCAGCGCG
>CAYYCE010000080.1:5534-9405 GCA_964469635.1 uncultured Kineosporiaceae bacterium | reverse complement strand
CCACCACGGGGATCATCAACAGCACCAGCCCCAGGCAGACCGCGAAGGCCACCCGCTGGAACCCGAACGTGGTGACCCACACCGCGTAGATGAACAGCGCCGCGACGATCGAGGGCACCCCGGACAGGATGTCGACCATGAACGAGACCGCTCGGGCCAGAGGGCCTCGGCCGTACTCCACCAGGTAGATGGCGGTGAAGATGCCGACCGGCACCGAGACGGCGGCGGTCACCGCGCCCTGGATCAGGGTGCCCTGGATGGCGTGGATGGCGCCGCCACCGAACGTGCTCGAGGTGATGTTGCGCTGCGAGTGGGTCCACCAGGTGCCGCTGAGCAGCAGGGAGTAGCCCTTGCTGGCGACCGTCCACAGGATCCACACCAGCGGCACCATGGCCAGGGCGAACGACGACCACATCACCGCGCGGGCGATGGCGTCCCGCACCTTGCGCGAGGTGGATTCCGGGGACTCGGAGTCGGGGAGCGACCTCGAGCCGTCCACGTCGCTGTCGAGCACTCGGGTCTCCGACGGTCGGGCCGAACCGCGCAGGGGGAGGTCGGCGGATGTCATTCGCTGAAGGCCTTCCTACGCTCGATCACAATACGGGCCACGGCGTTGACCAGGAACGTCAGGACGAACAACACGAGACCGGCGGCGATGAACGCGCCCGTCTTCTGCGGCGAGTCGAACTCGGCGGCGTTGTTGGCGATCCGTGACGCGAAGGTCTCGCCCCCGTTGAGCAGCGACCAGGTCCAGTCGGTGCCGCGGGCCAGGGTGGACACGATGAACGTCACGGCGATGGTCTCGCCGAGGGCCCGGCCCAGGGCCAGCATCGCGGCGCTGATCACGCCGGGCTTGCCGAACGGAAGCACGGCGGTGCGGATCATCTCCCACTGGGTGGCCCCCAGGGCCAGCGCGCCCTCCTTGTGCTGCAGCGGGGTCTGGGCGAACACCTCGCGCGAGATCGCGGTGACGATCGGCAGGATCATGATCGCCAGCACGATCCCGATGAAGAAGATCGTGCCGCCGGTGATCCCGGTCGGCGCGAACAGCGGCAGGAACCCGCCGAGGGCCTCGGACAGGAAGTCCTCGAACGGGCGGATCACCGGCCGGACGACGAGCAGACCCCACAGCCCGTAGACGATCGAGGGGACCGCGGCCAGCAGATCGACCAACGAGGCGGCGGGCCTGCGGAGCCAGGCCGGGGCGTACTCGGTGATGAACAGTGCCACGCACACCCCGACGGGCACGGCGATCAACATGGCGATCACCGAGGCTGACACCGTGGTCCACAGCAGGTCGAGGATGCCGAAGTGCGGATGGTCGCCGGCGACGACCCACTCCCGGGAGGTGAGGAAGTTCGCCTCGTCCTTGGCCAGGGCCGGGAGGGCCTGCGACAGCAGGAACAGCCCGATCAGGGTCACCAGCGCGATCACGATGATGCCCGATCCGGTCGCCGCACCGGAGAACAGCCGGTCCCCGAGCCGCCCGGTCCCCCGGCGCCCGGACAGCGGCGAACCGTCGTCCGGGGCCGGGCGACCGAGGTCGCCGGCGGTGTCGATCGCCGAACTCATGTCAGTCACTCAATCGCGTCGATGGCCGTGTTGACCTTGGCGGACACCTCGGCCGGCAGCGGGGCGTAGCCCAGCTCCTGCAGGCTCGCCTGCACGTCGTCGGAGGCGAAGTGCTTGAGGAACGCCTTGACGAAGCCGCCCTTGGTGGCGTCGGAGTACTTCGAGCAGACGATCTCGTAGGTCACCAGGTTGATCGGGTAGGCGCCCGACTCCTTGGTGGCGTAGTCGAGCGTGAGGGCCAGGTCGTTCCCGGTGCCCGCCTGCGCGGCCGTGGACACCATCTTCCCGACCGACTCACCGGTCAACTCGACCGCGCCGCCGCCGTTGTCCACCCAGGCCACACCCAGCTTGTTCTGGGTGGCGTAGGACCACTCGACGTAGGTGATGCCGCCCTCGGTGGCCTGCACGGCGCTCGCCACGCCGGCGGACTTCTCCTTGCCCTCGCCCGCGGGGCTGTTCCACTTCTTGCCGGCCTCCAGCGTCCAGGCCGACGGTGCGGCCGCGGTGAGGTACTTCTGGAAGTTGTCGGTGGTGCCCGACTCGTCGGAGCGGAAGAAGACCTTGATGCCGCTGTCGGGCAGGCTCACGCCGGAGTTGGCCGCGGCGATCGCCGGGTCGTTCCACTTGGTGATCTTCCCCGCGAAGATCTGGGCCGCCACATCGGAGGTGAGCACCAGCTTGTCCACACCGGGCAGGTTGTAGGCGATCGCGATCGGTCCGGTCACCATCGGCAGGTCCCACGCGGGCGAGCCGCAGGTCGCCTCCGCCGAGGCGGCCTCGTCCTCCTTGAGCGCCGAGTCCGATCCGGCGAAGTCGACCTGGCCGGCGAGGAACTGCTTGATGCCGGCCCCGGAGCCGGTCGGGTTGTAGTTCACGGTGACGTCGGGGCACGCGGTCTGGAACGAGGTGATGGCCGCCTCGATCGCGTTCTTCTGGGCCGAGGAGCCCTCGGCGGTGAAGGTACCCGACGGGCAGTCCGACACCGCGGCGCCGGCCCCGGAGTCGGCGCCGCTGGACGCCTCGCTGGTGTTGGAGTCGCTGCCACAACCGGCCAGGCCGAGCGCCGCTGTGAAAGCGAACGCGGCGAGGACGGGGGCGGCGGGACGGGAGATCGTCACGTGAGTGGATACCTCTCGATACGAAGTCGATGTGGACTGCTCGCGTCGTTGCGAGCCGGAGGCCGGTGCCTCCTGCTCCCGGCCTCCGCCCAGCGGGCAGCCACCGGGGGGGACCGGTTCCTCGCTCGACACGCTAGGAAGACCCGGAGGCGGGACGGCATGGACCGTATGCACATTTCGTGAACGCTGGTCGTCACCTGAGTGGCAGGGTGGTCCCCGGATCGCGATGCGTGACGACGGCCACCGGCGCATGACGGGCAGATCGGGCCGATCGGGATCAGCGGGGGGCGAGGTGGCGTTCCAGCTCGGTGACGTACGCCGCCCGACCCGGCGGGTGGGTTATGTGCGCGACCAGCACCTCCCCGGGGGCCAGAAAGGGGTCCTCGGAGGGGATGCCCCGGGCCAGTTCGCGTGGGGTGCGTTCGCCCAGCGCCCGCATGACGCCGGCCAGTACCGGCCGGTGGGTGCACAGCGCCGCCGGCCTGGTGCGGCCCACCAGGGTCATCAGGTGCTTGCGGGCCTTGTCGCCGTCCCTGCGGAAGCCGCGTTCCGACAGGCCGCCCTTGGTGCGGATCTTCACCCGGGCCGATGCGGCGTACGGCGTCATGGTGTCCACGCACCGCCGCCACGGCGAGCTCAGGATGTACTCGGGACGCCAGCAGGTCAGCAGTGCGCTCAGGCCCGCGGCCTGCCGACGGCCCGAGGCGATGAGGGGCCGGTCGGCGTCCGCCCTGGCCCAGGCGTCCCGCGGGCGCGCCGTCCCGTGTCGGACCACGAGCACCGGGGTGGTGTCGAGCTCACCGGCCCGGGCCATCGTCACGAGCGCCTCGAACGGTGCGTGGTCCGTGGTGGCGCTGAGCCGGGCGCGGGCCTCGGCGACGGGCAGCCAGGCGGTCTCGTCGATCTCGGTGGCGGAGGCGGTGGGGCGTTGCTGTCCCACGGGTCGCCCCACCCAGTAGCTGACCCGCTTCGGGGCACCGTTCTGGTCGCGGTAGCCCACCGAGGGCAATGGGCGGCCGAGCACGGCCGTCACCCCGGTCTCCTCGGCCAACTCCCGGACGGCGCACACGGGCAGGAGTTCGCCCTCCTCGAGCTTGCCCTTGGGGAAGGACCAGTCGTCGTACCGGGGACGGTGGACCAGCAGCACCTCGAGGCCGTCCGGCCCGGTCCGCCAGCAGAGC
>CAYYCE010000080.1:0-5524 GCA_964469635.1 uncultured Kineosporiaceae bacterium | reverse complement strand
TCGGGGCACGGCCCGGTGCGCGCCGCGGCAACCGCGCGTTCCTCCGCTCCAGTGGACACCGAAGCTCTCCCGCCGTCTGCGCGTCAGCGCCGTCGACTCGGCGCCCGGCGCGTCGGACGGGTGGCGATCAGATGCGCCTGCAGGTCGCGGCCCGGCTCGTCGCCGTCTCAGTGGTGCCGGACCCATTCACCGTCCGGCCCCAGGTGCCAGGAGATCGTGGCGTCGTCCATGGCCAGGTTCAACAGCTGGTCGAGTTCGGCGACGTGGCCCGGGTCGCCCAGGCGCACCAGCGCCTCGACCCGGCGGTCCAGATTGCGGTGCATCATGTCGGCGCTGCCGATGTAGACCACCGGATCGCCCTTGTTGTCGAACCAGAAGATCCGGGAGTGTTCGAGGTACCTGCCGAGGATGCTGCGCACCCGGATGTTCTCGCTCAGGCCGGGGACGCCGGGGCGGATCGCGCAGATCCCGCGCACCACGACCTCCACCGGGACCCCCGCCTGCGAGGCGCGGTAGAGCGCGTCGATCAGCGCCTCGTCGACGATGGAGTTCATCTTCAACCGCACCCGGGCCGGGTGGCCGTCGAGGTGGTTGGCGATCTCGCGGTTGACTCGGTCGACCAGGCCGCTGCGCAGCGACCGCGGGGCCACCAGCAGTCGCCGGTAGGCCGTCTTGGGGGCGTAGCCGGAGAGCTGGTTGAACAGCCGCGTGAGGTCCTCGCCGACCTGCGGGTCGCAGGTCAGCACGCCGAGATCCTCATACAGCCGCGCGGTCTTCGGGTTGTAGTTGCCGGTGCCGACATGGCAGTAGCGGCGCAGCCCCTCGGCCTCCTGACGGACCACCAGGCTCAGCTTGGCGTGCGTCTTCAGGCCGACGATGCCGTAGACCACGTGCACCCCGGCCTGCTCCAGCTTGCGCGCCCAGGTGATGTTGGCCCGCTCGTCGAACCGGGCCTTGATCTCCACCAGGGCCAGCACCTGCTTGCCGGCCTCGGCGGCGTCGATCAGGGCGTCGATGATCGGGGAGTCGCCGCTGGTGCGGTACAGCGTCTGCTTGATCGCCAGCACCCGCGGGTCGCCCGCGGCCTGCTCGAGGAACGTCTGCACGCTGGTGGAGAAGGAGTCGTACGGGTGGTGCAGCAGGATGTCACGGCTGCGGATCGCCGCGAACACGTCGCTGGGCTTGGCCGTCTCGACCTCGTTGAGGTGCCGGTGGGTCTTCGGCACATACTTCGGATAGTGCTGCTCGGCCAGGTCGAGGTCGGCGATGGTGTTCATGCCGCGCAGGTCGAGCGGCTCGGTGAGGGTGTAGACCTCGGCCTCGCTGACACCCAGTTCGCGCACCAGCAGCTCACGCACGTGCGGGTCGATGGTCGAGGCCACCTCGAGCCGGACGGGCGGGCCGAACCGGCGGCGCAGCAGTTCCTTCTCCAGGGCCTGCAGAAGGTTCTCGGCGTCGTCCTCCTCGACCTCGAGATCTTCGTTGCGGGTCACCCGGAAGGTGTGGTGCTGCAGTACCTCCATGCCGGGGAAGAGCTGGTCGAGGTGCGCGGCGATGACGTCCTCGACCGGCACGAACCGGGCGTGGTGAAGGTCGTCGCCGTCGACCCGGATGAACCGCGGCAGCAGCGGCGGCACCTTGACCCGGGCGAAGTGCTCCTTGTCGGTGACCGGGTTGCGCAGGATCACCGCCAGGTTGAGGGACAGCCCCGAGATGTAGGGGAACGGGTGCGCGGGGTCGACCGCCAACGGGGTCAGGACCGGGAAGACCTGGTCGCGGAAGAAGGTGTGCAGCCGATCCTGCTCCGAGGCCGACAGCTCGTCCCAGTGAACCAGGGTGATGCCGGCCTCGCGCAGCGCCGGGGCGAGGTCGTCGGTGTAGGTGGCCGCGTGGGTGGCCGTCAGCTCGTGGGCCCGGGCGGCGATGGCGTCCAGCACCTCGCGCGGTTCCAGGCCGCTCGCCGCGGTGACGGCCAGCCCGGTTGCGATCCGCCGCTTGAGGCCGGCCACCCGGACCATGAAGAACTCGTCGAGGTTGCTGGCGAAGATGGCCAGGAACCGGGCGCGCTCCAGCAGCGGCAGGCCGGAGTCCCGGGACAGTTCGAGGACGCGGGCGTTGAAGGCCAGCCAGGACAGCTCGCGGTCGAGGAAGCGGTCCTCCGGCAGCGGAACGGGTTCGAAGGATTCGGGGTCGTACTGGGGAAGGGATGTCGACGACCCCGCCACCGCCCCGGGCGCGGCGGGCGCAGCGCCGTTCACCGCCGCGGGGCCGCGGGTTCGGGGCGCGCGTGTCCGCCGGGCGGATGTGCCGGCGGGCGTCGGAGTCGTCGCTGGACCGGTCATGGTTGAGATGGTGTCACGTCCTGTTGGCTCGGGGGAGTGGCGCCGGGGCCGGTCCGGAGTCACGCCGGGGGGAGCATGTACATCACATCGGTGTCGTGGTGGCGGAACCCAAGCCGGGCGTACACCGATCTCGCAGGGAGGTTGTCCGCCTCCACGTAGAGCATCGCCTGGTGCAGGCCGGCCCGCTGCAACCGGTGCAGGCCCGCCAGGGTCAGCGAGCGGCCCAGGCCGCGGCCCTGATGGGCCGGATCCACCCCGACCACGTAGACCTCGCCGATCGGTGCGTGCGAGTGCTGCGGCGGCCGCCCGCCGTCATGACGGTCACCCGGTTCGCCGTGGACCTTGGTCCAGTGGAAGCCGATCATCGTCGGCGGCCCGTCGTCGGCGAGGACCTCGGCGATCAGGAACCCCTCGGGGTCGAACCACGACTCGGCCAGCCTCACCCGTAGGTTGTGGGTGGTCCAGGAGCCCTGCTCGGGGTGGTCGGCGAAGGCCCTGGCGTTGAGCGCCAGCCAGGCCTCGTCGTCCGCGCCGGGGACGAAACCGCGCAACCGGACGCCGTCCGGCAACTCCACCGGCGGCAGCGGCTCGCCCAGGGGCCGTCGCCACTGCTCCAACCTGCGGCCCTCGGCGAAGCCGAGGGAGGCGGCCAGGGCCCGGGCCGCGGGGTTCACGCCGTGGGCCCACAGCCGCAGCCGGCCGTCGGGGGAGGCGTCGATGGCGGCCTTGACCAGGGCGCGACCGATCCCGTGGCCCCGGCGGGGCGGATCCACCACGATCTCCGCTGCGGCCCCGGCGACCAGGTCGGTGGGGTCCACGTGCCCGTAGCCGACGATGGCGGACGCGCCGTCCCCGACGTCGACCGCCAGCAGATGCCGGTCGGGCCCCTCGCCACCGTGGCGCAGGTGCAGCCGAACGTGCTCGCTGAGCGGGTGGACGGCGTCCTCGGACAGCGCACGGTCGCACACCGCGCAGACCTGGGTCACCTGCTCGGGCGTCAGCGTGGGGAGCAGGACGACCTCGAGCGGCACACCCGGCAGCCTACGGGCAGTCGTCCGGTTCGCAGGATGTCATCCCTTCGATGCACGAGGTTCCCCCACCGGACAGGGGACGAAAGGGGGGTGGACAGGCTAGTTTCGCCCTCAATGTCCGGGTGTGCTCGTTCAGCCCACATGTTCGGTCCACATGATCGGCCCACATGGTCAGGAGGAATGGGATGGCAATGCGTTACGGCATGCGCCGCGCGGCGCTCGCAGCCGCCGTCACCGGGGTGATGGTGGTCGCGGCGGCCGGCGGAGCCTCCGCCACGGTGCGCGGCGGCCACGGAGGTCACGGGAAGCCCAGGTCGGCGGTGGATCTGCAGATCCTCAGCTTCAACGACTACCACGGCCACCTCGAGCCGCCGTCCGGGTCCAACGGCCGGCTGCCGGGGCAGCCCGATGACGTGGGCTTCGGCGGGGCCGCCTACCTGGCCACCACGCTGAAGGAGCTGCGGGCGGGGCACGGCAACACCCTCACCGTCGCCGCCGGCGACCTGATCGGCGGATCGCCGTTCGTCTCCGGCCTGTTCCACGACGAGCCCAGCATCGAGACGCTCAACGCGATGGGGCTGGACGTCTCCAGCGTGGGCAACCACGAGTTCGACGAGGGCGTCCCCGAACTGCTGCGGATGCAGTACGGCGGGTGCCGCGCCGACACCGGCTGCTACCTGACCACCCCCTACCGGGGTGCGGACTTCCCCTACCTGGCCGCCAACGTGGTCTACAACAAGGACGCCGCGATCCCGAGGCCCACTCGGAGCTACGGGTCCTGGTTCCGGGGGTCCACGGGTCGCACCATCCTGCCGCCGACCTGGGTCACGAGGGTGAAAGGCATCCCGGTCGGCTTCATCGGGATGACCCTGGAGGGCACGCCCGAACTGGTCGCCCAGGCGGGGATCAAGGACGTCTCGTTCAAGGACGAGGTGGTCACGGCCAACCTGGCCGCCAAGGACCTGCGGCGCAGGGGGGTCCGCGCGATCGTGGTCCTGGTGCACGAGGGCGGCATCCCGCCGAGCGGGGCGGCGTACGACTTCCCGTGCACCGGTGAGAACAGCGCGTCGTCCATCTCGGGTCCGATCGTCGAGATCGCCGAGAATCTCGACCCGTCGATCGACCTGGTCGTCAGCGGGCACACCCACCAGCCGTACACCTGCACCATCCCGGACCCGGCGGGCCACCCGCGCGAGGTCACCAGCGCGATGGCCTTCGGCCGGCTGGTCACCGAGACCAACCTGAAGCTCGACCGGCGGACCCGGGACGTCATCCGCTCCTCGGTGACCTCGGTCAACCACCCGGTCCTGCGCACCGAGGGAACCGAGGACCCGACCGTGCAGTCGATCGTGGACAAGTGGGTCGATCTGTCCGGTCCGATCGCCAACCAGCCGGTCGGTTCGATCACCGGGGACATCACCCGGGCCCTGAACCCCGACGGCACCCCGGACAACCGCGGGGCGGAGTCGAGTCTGGCCGACCTGATCGCCGACGCCCAGCTGGCCAGGACGGCGGCGAACGGGGCCCAGATCGCCTTCATGAACTCCGGCGGTGTGCGGGCCGACCTGGTCTACGCCTCCTCGGCGGCCGGGGAGGGCGACGGCAACGTGACCTACGGCGAGGCGTTCGACGTCCAGCCGTTCGGCAACCTGCTGGTGACCATGACCATGACCGGTGAGCAGATCCATCAGGTGCTGGAGCAGCAGTTCAACAGCTCACGCTCCCGGGCGGTGCTGATCAACGGTGTGTCCGAGGGCTTCACCTACTCCTACTCGGCCTCGGCGCCCGAGGGCAGCAAGATCGATCCGGCGACGATCCGGCTGAACGGGGTGACGCTGGACCCGGCGGGCAGCTACCGGGTGACGGTGAACAACTTCATGGCCGACGGCGGCGACGGGTTCACGGCGTTCACCCTGGGCACCGACCGGATCGGCGGCGGCGTGGATCTGGACGAGTTCGTCGCCTATCTGGGCGCGAACTCGCCGGTGAGCGGTCCGACGCCCGACCGGGTCACGGTCCTGTCGTGAGACGTCTCGCCTGAGCGCGGCGACGACGCGGCGCCCCGACCCGAACCCGGGTGGGGGCGCCGCGGCGCCGTCTGGGGCGGTTACTCGCTGTCGCCGACGGTCTCGGCGATCTCGGACGGCGCCG
>CAYYCE010000079.1:0-9557 GCA_964469635.1 uncultured Kineosporiaceae bacterium | reverse complement strand
CGGGTGAGCCCGCGGATGCAGTACACCGCCACCTCGTACGCCGAACCGCTGGCCAGGGTCTTCGACGCCACGCTGGGGGTGAGCCGGTCGGTGGAGGCCACCCGGGGCGGGGCCCCCTATCTGGTGCAGGAGATCACCTTCCGGCAACGGCTGCGGGACGTCGTCGAGGAGCGCGCCTACACACCGGTGCTCGCGGCGGTGCGCCGGCTCGGGGACGGCGCGCGCCGGCTTCCCAACGGCAGCGTCCACCGCTACGTGATGTGGTCGTTCACCACCTTCCTCGTCGTGCTCGCGCTGGCGGTCCGATGAGCGGGGTGGGCGCAGCGGCGGTGGTGTTGATCCAGGTGGCGGTGGCGGTGCTCGGCGCGCCACTTCTGGTCGGACTGCTGGGCCAGGTGCGGGCACGGTGGGAGGGCCGGACAGGGGCCGGGGTGGCGCAACCGTGGCGCGACCTGATCAAGCTCGCCCGCAAGGAACCGTTGCACGCCACCGGGTCCACCGCGCTGGCGTGGCTGGCCCCGGCGGTTCTGCTGGTCTCGGGGCTGGTGCTGGCGGCTCTGGTGCCCACCGTGGCCACGGTCGGCCTGGATCGGCTGCCCGGGGATCTGTTCGTCGTGGTCTCGGTGCTGCTGCTGGGCGCGGTGGCGCTCGGCCTGCTGGGGCTGGACGCCGGGACGGCGTTCGGCGGCATGGGATCCAGCCGGCACCTGACGATCGCGGCGCTGGTGGAGCCGACCGTGCTGCTCGCGGTCTACGCGCTGTCGGTGCCCGTGGGTTCGACCGCGCTGCGGGACATCGTCGTGGGGCGGCTGGCCGACCCGGCCCGGGTGATCGCCCCGGCCGGGGTGCTGGCGGTGGTGGCCCTGACGATCGCGGTGGTCGCCGAGACCGCCCGGATCCCGGTCGACAACCCCGCGACCCACCTCGAACTGACCATGGTGCACGAGGCGATGGTGCTCGAGTCCTCCGGCCGGGACCTCGCCGCCGTCGAGCTGGGGTCGTGGCTCAGGCTCTCGGTGCTGCTGGCGCTGGTCGCCAATCTCGTTCTGCCGTGGGGGATCGCGCAGCAGGCCTCGCCGATGGCCGTCCTGGTGGGAGCGGCGGCGGTCCTCGTCAAGGCCTCGGTACTGGCGGTGGCGCTGGCGACGGCGGAGGTGTTCATGGCCAAGCTGCGGCTGTTCCGGGTCCCCGAACTGCTCACCGGTTCGTTCGTGCTCGCCTTCCTCGCGGTGACGGGGTCCTATGTCATCGGCTGAGGCGGTCTCGCTGCTGGCCGGCGTCGAGCTGTTGACGGCGGTGCTGCTGGTGTGGCGCGGCCCGGTCCACTCGCCTCGAAACCTGCTGGCCGTGCAGGGATTCGCCATGGCCGGGCTGGTGCTGGCGATCGCGGCCATCGAGGGCGAGCGGCTGCTGATCGCCGTCGCGGTGCTGGTCGCGGCCCTCAAGGGGGTGGTCCTGCCGGCGCTCGTCACGCGGGGCGGGTCGGCAGAGACGTCGTCGGACCTCGTGCGACGGGTGAGCACGGTGGCGCTGTTGCTGGGGTCGGCGGTGCTGGTCGTGGTCGGCTACGCCGTGGCGCGGCCGGTGGTCGCCGTGCTGTCCGGGCCCGCCGCCCAGGCGCTGCCCGTCGGGTTCTCCCTGGTGCTGGTGGGATTCGCGTTGCTGGCCACCGGGGCCCGGTCGCGCTCGCAGCTGGTCGGCTTCCTGGTGCTGGACAACGGGATCGCGACCACCGCGTTCCTGGCCACCGGGGGCGTGCCGCTGGTCGTCGAGCTCGGGGTCTCGCTCGATGTGCTGCTCGTCGTCCTGGTGCTCCAGGCACTCGGCTCCCGGATCGACGCCGCCTTCGGGACCACCGATCTGGATCAGATGAGGGAGTTGCGCGACTGATGGCCGTCGTGGTGTGGCTCGCTCTGTTGGCGCCGGCCGCCGCCGGGACGGCGGTGCTGTTCCGGCGCTGGCCGGGTTGGGTGCCGGTGGCCGACGTCGCCGCATCGGCGGCCATCCTGCTCGCCGGGGTCGTGCTGCTCGGCCGCACCGCCGGGGGTGGGACCGTGGTGAGCGCGGGCGGACTCCTGCGCGTGGACGCGCTCGCCGCCTACCTGCTGGTGGTCGTCGGCGCGGTCGCGCTGACCGCGACCTGGGGCGGCTGGGACCGCGACCGTGCCGCCTCGCCCCGCGGCGCCCGGTACAGCATGCTGGTCTGCCTGTTCCTGGCCGCCATGGTGCTGGCCGTGGTCGCGGACGATCTCGGGGTCACCTGGGTCGCGGTCGAGGCCACCACCATCACGACCGCCTTCCTGGTCGGGCACGCGGGTGACCGGCGCGCCGTCGAGGCGGCCTGGAAGTATGTCGTCCTCGCCTCGGTCGGGGTGGGCATCGCCCTGCTCGGGCTGGTGCTGCTCTACGCGGCGGTGCGGTTGGCCGGGCAGCCGACCCTGTCCTGGTCGACCCTGATCGCCCGGGCGCCGGAGGTCGCGGTCACCCCGGCACGGATGGGGCTCGCCCTGGCCGCCCTCGGCTTCGCCACCAAGGCCGGGCTGGCGCCGATGCACGCCTGGCTGCCGGACGCGCACAGTCAGGCACCGGCGCCGGTCTCGGGGCTGATGTCCGGGGTGCTGCTCGCCGTGGCCTTCGGGGTCGTGCTGCGGATCGAGCGGTTGGACACCGTGCTGCTGGGTGGGACCACGGTGCGCCCGATGCTGCTCGTCGGTGGTCTGGGGTCGCTGCTGGTGGCAGCCGCGCTGACGCTGACTCAGCAGGACTACAAGCGGTTGCTGGCCTACTCCAGCATCGAGCACATGGGGCTGGTGGCGCTCGCGGCGGCCGTCGGGGGCCGGCTCGCCCTGACCGCCATGCTGGTGCACCTGCTGGGTCACGGGCTGGCCAAGGCCACCTCGTTCGTGGCCGCCGGCCGGATCCTGGCCCTGGCCCGCAGCAGCCTGATCGGTGACGTCCATGGCCTGCTGCGGAGGCGGCCGCGGGTCGCGGTGCCGTTCCTGGCGGGACTGGCCGCGTTGCTGGGCCTGCCGCCGTCCGCCCTGCTGTTCACCGAGGTCGCGCTCGTGGTGGCCGGTTTCCAGCGGGGCTACGGCTGGGCGATGGCGTTGGCGCTTCCGCTGCTGCTGGCCGTCTTCGTGGGGATCGGTCGCAGCGTCCTGACCATGACCCTAGGCGCCGACGAATCCGCGGACGGCGGTGTCGGGAGCGATGCCGTGCCGGCCGGGGCAGGCGGGGCGGGCGCGGTGGCCGCCGTGGTGGACGACGCCCCCGTGCTGCCGCTCGCCCTCGCACTGACGGCGGTCGCGGTGCTGGCCTTCCTGCCCGGTCCGATCGGCCGGGCGCTCACGGCCGCGGTCGAGGTGCTCGGAGGCGGACGGTGATCCCGGCCCGGCTGCGGACGGTGCCGGTCTCGCGGGTCTCGGTGCGCGGAGACGTTCAGGACCTGCTGCGCAACGGATACCGCGCTCTCCTGCTGCACGCCGAGAACGTGCCGGACGGGGTCCGGCTGGCCTACACCCTCGCCCGGCCGGCGCCGGCGGGGGAGGACCGGGTCGAACTCGCGCTCGAGGTTCCGGTCACCGACGCGTGGGTCCCCTCGACGGCCTCGTCCAGCTATCCACTGGGGCGGTTCGAGCGGGAGATCCGTGACCTGTTCGGGGTGGAGCCCCGGGACCATCCGTTGCCACGGCGGCTGGTGCGGCACGCCCACTGGCCGCGCGGCTGGCATCCGTTGCTGGGCGAGGCCACCCAGGTTCCCGACTTCGATCCCGACGAGAGCGCCTTCCCGTTCCTCGAGGTGGCCGGCGACGGGGTGTACGAGATCCCCGTCGGCCCGGTGCACGCCGGGCTGATCGAACCGGGCCACTTCCGGTTCTCGGTGGTGGGCGAGACCATCGTGCGGATGAAGGCGCGCCTGTGGTACGTGCACCGGGGCGTCGAGCGTCACCTCGAGAACCTCACCGCGGCCGAGGCGATGCCGATCGTCGAGCGGGTCAGCGGCGACACCGCGGTCGGTCACGCGGTGGCCTTCGCGCTGGCCTGCGAGGAGGCGCTGGGGATCGAGGTCCCGGCCACCGACCGGACGCTGCGGGCCCTGCTGCTGGAGCTCGAACGGCTCTACAACCACGCCGGCGACCTCGGGGCGATCCTGAACGACGTGGCGTTCTCACTGCCCCACAGCCACCTGCAACGGATCCGCGAGAACCTGTTGCGGCTCAACGCCTCCGTGACGGGGCACCGGTTGCTGCGGGGTGCGGTCGGGGTGGGTTCGACGCGGGTGCTGGAACTGCCGGACATCGCGGTGGTGGGTTCGGCGGCGGACGAGATCGCCGACATCGTCGACCTGGCTCTCGGGCACCCGATGGTGGTCGACCGGCTCGCCGGAACGGCCGTGCTGAGCACCGAGGACGCCGTGCGGATCGGGGTGCTCGGCTACGTGGCACGCGCCAGCGGCGTGGAGCTGGACGCCCGCCGTGATCACCCCTTCCTGGATCCGCGGGCGAGCGGGGTCGAGCCGGCGGGTGTGGTGGAGCCGGCGGGCGACGTGCTGGCCCGGTTCCGGGTGCGAGCCCGCGAGGTCGCCGATTCGGCGCGGCTCGTCGCCCTGCTGAGCGAGTCGGCCGGTGGGCAGACCGGCAGGGATCCCGGTGTGCCGTCGGAGATGCGGGCCGGGATCCGCCGGGGACTGGGGATCGTCGAGGCATGGCGGGGTCTGCTCTGCCATCGCGTGACGCTCGACGCGGCGGGCCGGTTGAGGCGCGTCAAGATCGTCGATCCGTCGTTCATGACCTGGCCGGGGCTGCCGGTCGCGCTGGCCGACACGATCGTTCCCGACTTCCCGTTGGCCAACAAGAGTTTCAACCAGTCCTACGCCGGCAACGACCTCTGATGCGCGGCCGTAGGTCGCGCGGTGGACCGCGGCGGCGACCTTCCTCGGCCGAGCGCCCAGGCATCCACCGTCGGACCGCTCTGCATGCAGGAGCCGCGGTGACGCGATTGACTGGCCGGAGCCGGACGAGAGCAGACACGGCCCGCAGGACCCTCAGGGGGAGAGATGCCCAGACATCACATGAGCCCGGCCACCCACACCGTGGAACTGCAGCAGATCCGCGATCTCAACGCCCGTCTCGAGGCCGCCGCCGACGGGCGCCCGACCGCCCGCGAACTGGGGATGGCGAGCGCCGAGTTGAATCCACGCGTCCCGATCGCCGGTGAGCAGTCTCCGGTCGGCGCCCCGGCCGACCGGACGCTGGGGGGCGACGAGCGGCTGGCACACCTGTTCATCGAGGGTCCGCCCGACTTCCCCTACATCTGGGCGGCGTTCCACCCCGCAGGGGCCGTGGTCGGCGCCGACGTCACCCCGATGATCGCGTCCATCCACACCTCGGCCCTGCAGTGGCTGAGCGCCCGATTCGGTTTGAGGCATCGGTGGGGGACCGATTCGGGCACGTCCGGGATCCGGGGGTAGAGCCCCACGCCACGGGCCATCCGGTGGAATCAGGACCCGAGGGGGTGGTCTGGCCGCTGGGCCGGGCCGGGTTTGCCCCCGTCCCGTGGGGTGAACCCGGCCCAACTCCGAGATCAGGGTGAGGCCCCGGGCTCGGCCGTGCAGGCCTGGGTGCCACGGCATGCGACCAACGCGGCCAGGGATCGGCTCAGGGACTGGCGCCGGGCGGGCGTGAGCCGGGGCGCCAGGTCGTGCAGTTCGTACGGGTCGTTGACGAGGTCGTAGTACTCGAACTCGCCGTCGGCGTACTCGACGTAGAGGGCGTTCCGCAGGCGCATCGCCGAGTAGGACGGCGGGCCCTCCGTGGGCGCCTGCCGGTCGGGACCGGCCTGCGCGGCGGTCTCGGGCCGGCGGTGTTCGATCAGGACCGCCCGGCGCCACTCGGCGGGCGGCTCGCCGGCCAGCAGCGGCACCAGGCTGTGCCCGTCGACCAGCGACGTGGGCTCGCCGTGGCCGAGTTCCTCGAAGGTGGGGCAGAGATCGATGTTGGCGACCAGGGCGTCGCTGGTGATTCCGGCCGGTACCCCGGGCCCCGCGATGATCAGCGGCACGTGGATGTCGGTGTCGTAGGCGGTCATCTTCCCGGGGCGCAGCCGGTACTCGCCCATGTGATAGCCGTTGTCGGAGCTGAACACGATGTAGGTGTCGTCCAGCATCCCCTCGGCCTCGAGCGCGTCCATGAGGTTCTTGATCAGATCGTCCACCGATCGAACCGCCTGGGCGCGCATGCGGAAGGCGGTGTCCATGTTGTCCTTGACCTTGGCCGAGAGCGGCTTCCGGATGCCGAGCCACCGAGGGGCGCCTCCGGTCGCGGCGTCGAACGCGGGCGTGCGCGGGTAGGTCAGCCCCGGGTAGTCCTCGGCGTTCCGCGGGGCCGGTGTGTACGGCAGGTGGGGGCTGAACGTCGAGACCTCCAGCAGCAGCGGCGAGCCGGTACCCGCGACGCGGTGGACGAAGTCGACGGCCTTGGCCGACAGCACGTCCGTGATGTAGTCCTGCGGCTCGTGGCCGTGGTCGACCAGGAGTCCGTTCTCGTTCAGCGTGTAGTCGAAGCCGCTGTACCCCTGGCGCCCACCCGCGACGTACCACTCGTCCCATCCCGGGGGGATCGACAGCAGCGGAGTGGACCTGGCCGGGCTCACCCAGTACCCGTTGAGGTACTTGCCCATCAGGGCGGTGGTGTAGCCGGCGGCGTCCAGGCTGGTCGCGAAGGTCCGCTCGTCGTTCCTGCGGTAGTGGAACTCCGCGTAGCCGCCGTCGGGGCCGCCGTTGGTGAGCACCTGGGTGGTGTGCGGGTAGCCGCCGGTGAGGATCGAACTGCGCGAGGGACAGCACAGCGAATTGGTGACGAAGTACCGGCTGAACGTCAGCCCGCGTCGTTGGAGCTCGAGGACGTGCGGCATGTACGGCAGCAGGTTCGTCGACAGGTCGTCGGTGAGCACGAAGACGATGTTCGGCCGGTCGGCCGGACGGGCCGCCCTCCGGTCTGCGCGGGGGCCGGTCGGTAGCTCCGCGTGGGACGACGGGTTCGCGGCGGCACCGGGAACGACCGCGCCGACCGCACCCGCCTCGCGGTACCACCCGAGGCCGAGTCCTGCGGGGATGAGACCGGCCAGCAGGACGACGAACAGCGTGCGGCTCCACAACCTCTTCGCCAGCCCCGAGGTCGGGGAGCCTGGGCGAAGTGGCACCGGGAGACTCTAGCGGCTCAGCCTCCGACGGGCTCGGCGGCGGGCTCGGCGGGCTCGGTCGCGGTTCGCGGGAGCGTGAAGGTCACGGCCAGGCCGACCACCAGCGCGGCGGCGGCGGAGCCGGTGGCCATCCGGGAGGCGTGGATCATCGCCGCGGCCGCGGCCTGAGCGACGGCCTGACCGTCGGGTCCCGCCGTCAGGTTCGCGATGGCGGTCCCGGCGCTCTCCTTGACGGTTCGGGTGACCGAGTCGACCGTCGATCCCGACAGCCCGAGCGTCTCGAGGTTGGCCCGGGTCGCGATCGCGAGCCGCGAGACGAGCAGACCGCCGAGCAGGGCCACACCGAGCGCCGACCCGAGCTGCCGGATGGAACTCTGCAGACCCGAGGCCTGCCCGCTCTCGGACCGTGGCACCTCCGACAGCAGCAGCGACGTGAGCTGCGCCGTGGCCAGGCCCACCCCCAGCCCGTAGCCGAAGAGCAGCGCGCACAGGGTCCACGCCGAGATGTCCGTCGAGACGGCGACGGCCACGCCGCCGACGGACACGGCCTCCAGTGCCAGCCCGGACTGCACGATCGTGCGCTGGCTCACCCGGTTGCTCAGCTGCGGCAGGATCCCCGACGCCAGGAACGTTCCGAGCGCCAGGACGAGGATGACGGCGCCGGTGCCCAGGGCGGTGTACCCGAGGGTTCCCTGCAGCAGGAGGGGGAGGGTGAACAGCAGGCCGAACTCGCCGAACGCGACGATCAGCGCCGCCATGACCCCGCCGCGGAAGGTCGTGAGGCGGAACAGTCCGAGGTCGACGAGCACGTGTCTGCCCGCCCGGGCGCGGTTCGACTCGACGGCGACGAAGGTGGCGAGCAGGGCGACGCCGAGGGCCAGCGCGATGGGCACCGGTGACAGGACCCCGGAGTCCTGGCGCCACCATCCGAACCAGGAGGACTCGACGAAGGCGAAGACGATTCCGCCCATGCCCAGTGCGGACAGAAGCACTCCGAGCAGGTCCTGACCGGGCTGCGCGGAGGTGTCCCGGGTCTCCGGCACGGCGCGGAGGACGCCGACCATGACCAGCAGTCCCACCGGGATGTTGAGCCAGAAGGCCCAGCGCCAACTCGCGTCGGTCGCCAGCCAGCCGCCCACGACCGGGCCGATGGCCGCCATGCCGCCGATCGCCGAACCCCACACGGCGAAGGCGATGGTCCGGGCCTGTCCGATGAACATGGCGTTGAGCGTCGACAGGGTGCTCGGGACGATCATCGCGGCGCCCAGCCCCTGAACGAACCGCGCCCCGATCAGCATGGCCGCGCCGGTGCTCAGGCCGGCCACGACGGAGGCGGACATGAACACGACCATCCCCACGGCGAGGATCCGGCGCCGGCCGTGAAGGTCGCCCAGTCGACCGAGGGTGAGCAGCAGGGCGGCGAACACCAGCGCGTAGGTGGCGTTGAGCCATTGGGCGTCGGAGGCGTTCAGGTCGAGGGCGCGGAGCACGACGGGCAGGGCGACGTTGACGATGGTCGCATCCATGATCACCAGCGAGACGCCGAAGCCGAGCGAGATCAGGGCCGCCCAACCCCTCCGGTCGATGACCGGCCGCCCCGGTGGGGCGGTGCCCGGGCGAACCTCAGATTTATCGACACCCATGTCGGCATCTTATCGACGATGGTGTCGGGAAGACAATTCCGAGGGAGACTGGTCTCATGCCGAAGATCGACGCTCCCACCGTCGCCGAACACCACGCCCGGCGGCGGGCGACCATCGTGTCGGCGGCGGCGGACCTCCTCGGCGCCGAGGGGGTCGCCGGCGTCTCCCCGGCCGCCGTGGCGGCGGCCGCCGGGCTCGCTCGCAGCAGCGTCTACCAGTACTACTCCTCGACCGGGGCCCTCGTGGGCGCCGCCGTCGAGGAGATGTTCCGACGGGCCCTGTCGGACCTCGACGAGGCCATGGCGGGCGCCGGGACGCCGCCGGCGCGCCTCGAGGCCTATCTGGACGCGAGCCTGGACGCCGCCCTCGCCGGTCATCTCCCGCTCGGTCCCTACCGCGCCGGGGAGCTCGTCCCCGACGTCCAGGCCAGGGTGCGCGAACTCCACGACGCGCTCAACCGACCCCTGGTCGCGGCCCTCGCCGATGCCGGTGTGGCCGATTCCGTGGGGGTGGCCGGCCTGATCAGCGGCGTCGTCAACGCTGCGGCGGTGCAGGTCCAGCACGGTCAGCCGGTCCCCGTCGTGCGCCGCCGGGTGCATGTCTTCGTGCGGGGAGCCGTCGGCCTGCGATGAGTATCGGCGGCTAGGGTCGCGGGGACGAATGGCTGTGGGAGGAATGGGGTGGGGACGATGGGCGGTGGCCGGGTCCACAGGC
>CAYYCE010000078.1:0-9646 GCA_964469635.1 uncultured Kineosporiaceae bacterium | reverse complement strand
CGGCGCACGACTGAGCCCTGCGGATGCGGCTGCTAGCATCCGGGCCTGTCAACATGTCTGCAACGATACGCGCAATCGGCAGGTGGCGGACTGGCCACCGTCGTCCCCTCCGGCTGCGATGAACCATCTGACAGGCCCTGGTCCCTGGCACACGCGCTCATCGGGAGAGCCAGCTGGTTGGCACAGCTCGACATTTGGGGGTGCTGAACCGCGCCGCGGCGGGCTGGCCGTCGTCGGCGGCCACCCTGAGACGGGGTGCTTCTGGGGGGCAAGCTCTGCGCGAACGGCCCGCTGAGCGTCTGGTTCGCTCGCGGCCGGCCAGTGCGTCATCCCAGCGATCTGCACGGCCGCGGGATGGGGTGCGAAGCGGGACCGCCGGGCTGCCCGGGGCGGTCCCGTTCGGGGCCAGGGGTCGCGGATGCGGATACGTCGATGCCGGGTTTGCGGATGACGTCGCACAGGACGTCGACGGCTCGCTGCTCGGACACGTCGTCGTGCGCGATGTCGCGGTCTTCGTCGTCGCGGGGGTGTCGACGACCGGGCACGAGCAGGCTCACGACCCGTGGCCGTGGCTGACCTACTTCGCCTCCGCCCTGGCGACGGCATACGCCACCTTCGAGAGCCGTGGGTCGTCGGACCGATCGACCGGTACCAAGCACGGTCGGGTCCGCGACTATGTGGTCAACCACGCGTCCGACATCTTCAAGATCAGCGACATCCGCGTCGCGCTGCCCGGCATCAGTGGCCCGACCGTTCGACTCACACTGGAGGCATTGAAGCGGGAAGGCCAGATCGCGGCTGACGGGACCGGCCGCTCCGCCGTCTGGTGGAAGTCGCGATCCGGGTGAGGAGGACAACCGTCGACAGGGCGCGTGCCACCCGGGCGACACGCCGATAGGACGCAGGTGTACGGGTCCAGGTCACACGGTGCCTGAGGACGCCGTCCTCCACGTCTCGTTGGCGTGTTGCCCACCCTTCAGTTGCTTGGCGGCGCCGCTGCCTCCAGTCGTGTCTGTCAAGGCAGTCCCCTGCGGATGTTTTCGTCGATGAAGTGGAAGGCCGGGTGCCGGACGGATTCCGCACCCCCCAGATCGGTGACGGGAACGCCGTGAGCGTCGATCTGGTAGACCTCGGCCGGACGCTTGTGGTTGTACCTCCAGTTGCCGTACCAGTCGTCGACGATGTGGGCCTGCTGTTCGTTGTCGAACGCGTTCCACGGTCCGCGGGGCCAGTTCGCGTCCGACTCGTATTCGTAGGAAGTACTTAGCCCGCAGATCAAGGCGCCCGCGGACTTGTGCGTGATCTGCCAGGCGTGGGTGAGCTCGTGGATGAAGACGCTGCCGGGTTGGGGGTAGTGCGTGTCTCCTCGGCCGACCACGTCGTTCGGGTAGCTCATCGGGGCGTCGTAGGCATCGTCGAGATTCACCAGGATGCGTCCTCCGACGGAGGGGATGGTGTACTTCCTGCCGTTCGCGTGAGACATGTTGGTCAGCACGACGTCGGCGTAGTCGATCTTATTGGCGAACACCCTGTCCGCGAAGGCGATCTCGTCGGGGTGGATGGGGCGGTGTTCCACATCGGACAGTGCCGCCGTCGCTAGGCCGCCCACCGCGGCCGGGATGACGCCGTACGGGCCGAGGATGAACAGGAGCCCGCCTGCCACGAGTACGCCCTCAAGTTCATCAGGCGTACCAGGCTGCAGCTCCCGCGGGGCAAGCTCGGAGCCGATGAGCAAGATCCAGCCGACGGGTCCGATGGCCCAGTTGGCCACCAAGCCCTCCAGGGCGAACGTCAGCACGTCCAGGGCCCCACCGAGTACACCACTGAGATCGGCGTCCATGTGGACGTGCAGTTGCGGGTCCGAGCGTATGTCGCGCCAGTATTGGGTCATGCCCGGGTTGTGCCCTGGCTCATCCCAGTTGTCCTGACGGTCGCCGATGGAGTCGGAGCCGTGGACGCTTCCCCTGTGCTGTGCAGCGACGACGCCCTGTCCGGCGCCGGCCACCCAGGCCTGCACGCCGAAGTCGTACGAGTACGCCCCGGTGGCGCGCATGTATCCCGAGAAGGTGTACGAGCCGTCGCTGGACAGCACGAACTTCGCGTTTCCACCGATCGGGGCGTTGTCGCTCGTGTTGATGTGGCACTCGATCTCCACCGTCTCAGCGGTCTGCGCTTGCTGTAGCAGAGACCTCAGGGACAGCGGACCCGACTGGTGGAAGAGGTCGGCCAGTCCTCGAACGCTCGACTCCTTCCCGATCCAGGTGCGGGCGAGTGTGTCCTGGTACGAGATCAACGCCATCGCCTCCTACTGGAGGGTGACGAGGATGGGCAGGAGGGCGGTACCGGACTCAAGGGGCTCCATCGCCTTGCCCAGCACTGAGCCGAAAGCACGTTGCTGGTCGGTCGCCCTCATCGCGTGTCCGGGCGTGGGCGAGGTCGTGAGCAAGTCGCCGATCTGCACCCTGCCGAAGCTCGCGTCCACCCGGCAGTAGACCTTGCCCGCCAGCGCGATGGGCTCACGGCCCGCAGTGGCACCGTGGTGATCAAGGAGGATGCCCGGGCAGTAGCCTCCCGCGCCGGAGACCACGCCCGCCACCCGCGGGTCGTACGCCGTGCTGCTCACCGACACACGATCGCAGCCGTCGAGCACCACGACAGTTCCGGGTGGGACCGAAGAAGCCGGTCCCTTGAGCTCGAAGTGCTCCGCGAGGTCGGCGCCCGTGAGCCGGACATCGCCGCTCACCTCGACGTCCCCGTCGAAGCGCGCGGCGAGCTTGGGACCGCTGGCAAGGAACCCGATCCCGTTCTTGCTGAAGGCGCGCCCGCCCACGCCGTTCTCACTGAAGCCGCTGATACCGGCCTCCGGACCGTTCCCCTGCACGCCCACGCCGGCGCTGGCGTGGTTGTTAGCGCCGAACACCCCAGCGGCGTTGCCCACGGTGGTCACTCCGAAGACGCCGATCCCGGCCGGCGCACCGCCGGTAGGGGCGGTCCCGCCCGCATCGTTGGACCCCAGCACAGCGTTGTGGTCCTCGGAATGCGCGAAACTCTGGGTTCCGTCCCCGTGGTTGCTGTGCGCACGGAGTCCGACGCCCTCTTCGCTGAAGCCGCTGATACCGGCCTCCGGACCGTTGCCCTGCACGCCCACGCCGGCGCTGGCGTGGTTGTTAGCGCCGAACACCCCAGCGGCTGAGGGTACGACCGTCAGGCCGAAGACGCCCACCCCGCCCACCCCATCACTCGGCGCAGGGTCAGTGCCGGTGTTGCTACCGAAGACCCCCGACTTGCCGCTGGAACCGGTGGAGGCGACGACTCCGTCCTCTGTTGGGGATGTGCCGAATGATCCGGGCATGCTGTGGTCCTTCCGAAGCGATGACAAGGGCCGCCTGCGGCTCCTCCGACATCCAATTGAAGGGCGCCCGGCCAGATCACAAGGCGAGTGTCCCCCTCAGATGACCACATGGTCCAGAGGCTGAGAACCGGCTAGCCCCAGAACATCAGACAAGAACGCTCGACTCCTCACGGCCCCAAAGTGACCCGTCGCGTCACGGTGCGGTGGGAGGGCAGTGGCCGGAAGACGCAGGTGAACGGTGCGCGACTCCCGTCTGGGCCTACGGCTCATCGATGAAGCCCCATCGCAGAGGGACCTCCGGCGCAGCCGGGCTTGCGCCGGTGCGGGTCTGACCGCCGCAACGCACTATGCCGCTGATCGTGCCGATGTCGTGACGTATGCCGCGGGCTTGTGAGAGGGCACCCATGAAGGCACTCCGGTGGTTGCGATCGCGACACCGGGAGCGCGTTCGGCAGCCGCCACCGTGCCAACTCGTGAACCGTCGAACGGAGCGGGGAGGGTCGACTGCGTGGCAGCGGCCTGGTCACGCCGCCCGCCAGTTCAGTGGACGGAAGTGTCGGTCGAGGTCGTTGGCGTAGCGGCGTCCGAGTTCGGGGGCGTGTTCGGTGATCCAGTCGGTGATCTTGATGGTGCCGGTTGCCGGGGCGTCGGAGTCGGCGAGGCCGTGGGCCATCGCTTGGTATTCCTCGCGGGTGAGCAGTCGGTCGCGCAGGATCAGGCTCAGTGTGCTGGACAATGCGGTGAGCGCTCGCGCGGGTACCGGCACGATGACGGCGTGGCTGTCGACGACGGTGCGCACGGTGTCGACGAGTTCGCGGAAGGTCAGGCTCTGCGGGCCGACCGCGTCGACAACCACGGTGTCGGTGCGCGCACCTAGCTCGACGCACAGCCGGGCCAGGTCGTGGACGTGAATGCCGCGGATCCGGTAGCTGCCGTGTCCGCCGATGGCGAAGACCGGCAGGCGACGCAGCAGCCAGGCGATGTTGTTGATCAACACGCCGTCGCCGCCGAACAGGACTGCCGGCCGCACGATCGCGTGTGCGACCCCGAGGTCAGCGAGGATCTGTTCGACTTCTGCCTTGCCGCGAAAGTACGGGTAGGGCGAGTCGAGGGACGGGTTCGTGATGGAGACGTGCACGATGCGCTGCACTCCGGCCGCGGCGGCGGCGTTGAACAGGGTGCGGCTGTTGTCCGCGGCGGCGGCGTGATCGACGTGGCCGTGCGCGAAGCGCACCCAGTAGGTGTTGTAGAGGGTGTGCGCGCCGCGTAGCGATCGCGTCAGCTCCGCCGGGTCGTCGAAGTTCAGCGGTCGGGGCTCGATCGGCGTGCCAGCCGGGGCGCGATCGGGATGCCCGGTCACCGTCCGCACTCGTCGCCCGGCATCGACCAGCTCGGTCGCGATCACAGCGCCCGAGTAACTGAACGCTCCGGTGACAACATCGAAGTCGTCGGCGTCCGCGGTCATGTCTGGTCTCCTTCTGAGTCGGCGCCGGGGAACGCCGCGCCGGCCATGTCGAGCAGCCCCGCGACGTTCACGGCGCGATCGAACAGTGCCAGCGCCGCAGCCCGGTCCCCGTCGAGGCTGGCGAGCAGCTCCAACCCGAGGAAGCCGGCCACCACGCCGTGGGCGAGCTCCTTCGCCGGCACCAGCAACGCGACCGGCGAGCCGGCCACGGCCTTGCGCACCGCTGTCTCGGCGAACTCGCGCCACGGCGCCAGCCGCGCTGCGACCTGCTCGCCGAGGCCTGGCGTCGACTGCGCACCGGTGATCATCTCCACCAGCACCGCCACATACCCGGCATCGAGGTCCTCGCTGAAGATCGCCCGCGCGGACTCGATCAGATCGCTCAGGCTCTCAGCCTGCTCCAGCGCCCGCGAGTACGCCGCGAGCCGCCGGGCGCTGACGTCGTCCAGCGCCGCGATCAGCAGCTCGGTCACCGAACCGAAGTGGTAGAACACCAGCGCCTGGTTGCAGCCGGCCCGGCTGGCGATCTCCCGGCCGCTCGCGCCGGCGAAACCCACCTCTCCCAACGCCTGGACCGCACCCTGCACCAGCGCGGCACGAGTCTCGGTCGAGCGCCGTCCAACCTCAGCCGGTGCTCCGGCACGTCGTCGGCCCGATGTCGCCATGCCCGACTCCCTTGAGCAGTTACTTTGAGCAGTCGCTCAAAGTGTAGCACTCAATCGCCCACCTGCCTCTGAGTGCGGGTCAGGGACTGCCCGCAGACTCCCGCGCTGCGGCCAGGCGTTCCACGGTGTCGGGGTGGGTGGCGAACAGCAGGTACTCGATCCGGGGCGGGTGGACATCGGCGATGTTGACCTCGGCCAGGCGCAGCTGCATCGCGGCGAACTCGGCGGGGTCACCGGTCAGCCGGAGCGCATGCTGGTCGGCACGGGCCTCGACCCGACGGGAGGCGACGTTCTGTGCCGGGCCGCTGACCAGGCCCGCCACCGCTAACACGGCGAGCACCAGCCCGATCGCCCTCGGCGAGCCGATGGAGCTCACCCCGGCTTGGCGTAGCAGGGCGCCCCACTGACCCAGCAGGTAGAGCGCCACGACGGCCGCCGCGGCGCCGATCGCCCCCAGCAGCGCGCCCAGTTCGGGGTCGCGGTGCGTGGCGTGGCCCAGTTCGTGCGCGACGACACTACGCACCTCACCCGGGGGCGCCTCGCGCAGCAGCGTGTCGTAGACCACGAGCCGCCGGGTGGCCCCGAAGCCGGACACGTAGGCGTTGAGCCCGGTGGTCCGCCGCGATGCGTCCGCGACCAGCACGTCCCGCACCGGTATGCCGTCCCGAGCCGCCATCGCGACCAGCTCCTCACGCAGGGGCCCGGCCGGCATCGCGGTGAACGTGTTGAACACCGGCTCGACCAGGACCGGGACGACGAACGACAGCAGGACCACCAGGGCGGCGGCACCCACGGCACCGAACGTCCACCACCAGGTTGGCGCGAACTGGGTCAGCGTGTAGAACCCGGACAGCACCACCGCGCCGGTCACGACGCCCACCGCGTAGCTCTTGAGCAGGTCCACCGCCCAGCCGCCCCAGTCCTGGGTGGACAGCCCGACCTCGCGCAGCACGGTGTGGCGGTACGCCGCGAACGGCAGTGACACCAACGACACGATCATCAGGATGACCAGGCCGCCGAGCACCGCCTCGGCCAACCAGTACCCGCCGAACGGCCGGGCCACCCAGGCGACGATTCGGGCGCCGGCCGGGGTGAAGCCAAGCAGCAGGGGCACCAGCAGTCCGCTCAGCAGTGAACCGTACAAACTGGGGCGCAGCGCGGCGTGCAGCACCCGACCCCTGGTGACCACGGCTGCTGGTAGGTCGCGCAGCGAGGCGGCTCGGTCGGCGCGGGTCGGGCTGGGCGCCCGCCAGGGCACCAGCGCGATCACCGCGACGGCCAGCACGACGCCGAGCGCGACCAGCGCCACCAGAGCCCACCATCTCGAGGCCACGCCGCCCCTCCCCCCGGTCACCGCCAATGCTGGTTCAGCCGCTGACTGACAGTCCCCCACACCGCCCAGGGCAACACCGAACCTTCCCCTCAGGGGAGCCGGGCCGGCTCGTCCACGATCCGTACAGGCTACGCGCAAGACCGGCAGGCCGACCCACCCAGATCACCGACACAATGCCGCCACCCATATGGTCGACTGGCGGCGGAAGGGGGCACCACCGGGAGGCGGCTACCCGGCCCTCGTTCGGCGATGGAGCCTTGTGGACTGGGTTGGTGGGCGGTTCACTCGATGGGTGGACCACGTGGATCTCGCCGACGGTCGCCGGGCGGACGTCCGGGTGACGGGCCCGGAGAGCGGCAGGGTGGTGCTGTTCCACCCGGGCGCTCCCGCGGCCGGTACCCGGTTGCGGGTCCTCGAGGGGCCGGCATACGAGCGGGGTCTTCGCGTGGTGTCCTTGACTCGCCCGGGGTATGCCGGGTCCACGCGCCGTCCGGGGCGGTCGGTGGTGGACGTCGTCGCGGACGCCGGCCAGGTCCTTCAGCACCTGGACGTGGAGAGCTGTCTGGTGCTGGGGTGGTCCGGTGGGGGCGCCCACGCGCTGGCGTGTGCGGCGCGGCTGCCGCAGGCGACCGCTGCGGCGGTCATCGCCTCGGGTGCCCCCGTGTCGGCCCAGGGGTTGGACTGGTTCGCCGGGATGCGCGAGGGGAACGTCGAGGGTTTCATGGCCGCGATCGAGGGCGAGTCGTCGTTGCGTCCGCTGCTGGAGAGGGAGCTGCCGGACATGCTGCCGGGCAGTGCAGAGGAGCTCGCCCGGGTCATGGCCGAGGGCGCGGCCGAGGTGGACCGGGCGTACCTGAGCGGTGAGCTCGTCGAGGACTTCCTGGCCGGCAACCGTGCCGCCCTGCGGGCCGGGGTGGATGGGTGGTGCGACGACGCACTGGCCCTGGCGAATGATTGGGGCTTCGAGGTCGGGGAGATCACGATTCCCACGATGGTCTGGCATGGCGGGGCCGACGTCTTCGCCCCCTTTGCTCACGGCCAGTGGCTCGCGGGCCGGATCCGTCAGGCTCGCGCTCACCTGTTCCCCGACGAAGGCCACTTCTCGATCGGCGTCGGGCGGATGGGTGAGATCCTCGACGCACTCATCGGCGCCGGCTGATGGAGGAGGGCCGATCTCGGACACACCCCGGAGGCCCCTGCCAGCGCGCTACGCGGCGGATGGACTCACCTGGGGGCTCGATCAGTTGATCAGGCTGAACGAGCCGTCACTGTGCTGGATGAAGTAGGCGGTGTAGCCGCCGGGGTTACCTCGACGGTGCTTCGGAAGGAACACCCCATACGTGTGATCGGCCCAGCCGGGGCAGGCGCGCCGAACATCGTCTGCTCGGAATCTGTCAGGCAGAGAACCGTCGTGTCTTGCTCTGCGGATGTCCTCTACGAAGCGGCTCATGACTTCATCATCCTCAGGCGTCAGGAGCGACGCCGGGTGCGCAGCTCGCGGCGGTATGCGACGGCCCCGTCAGCCGGAGGCTATACGCGGCGAAGTAGGTCCCCTGCCGTGCCGGCTCGCCTTGGCGGATGGATCTGTGGTGTGGGCGGCGCTGCCGCCACCGCTGCGTTTCGGCCCGTACGCTGGTTGCATGAGCACCGTGACCCGGCAGAGCGAGTCGTTGCGTGCAGCGATCGCCGGCCATCGTCGAGCGCTTGAGGAGATCCTCGGCCGTTATGCGGCGACCAACGCGCGGTTGTTCGGCTCTGTTGCCCGCGGCGACGCCACAGCAGAGAGCGACATCGACCTGCTGGTCGACCTGCTGCCGGGCGGAGGAAACGAGCTGCTGCGCGTGTCCGGCATCGCCGAGGAGCTGACTGCGCTGCTCGGGACCCGGGTCGATGTGGTGGCGACATCGCTGTTGCGTGGTGAGGTCTCCTCGAGCGCTCTTGCCGACGCGGTGGCGGTGTGAGCAGGTCCGAGGACGAACGGTTCGCCGACATCCTCGCCGCTGTCGAGCGGTGCCAGGAGTACGCGCCGTTTCTGCAATCGGGTGACCTGGCGCCGATGGCGTACGACGCGGTGCTGCGTAACCTCGCCGTGGTCGGCGAGGCCGTTCGGTCGCTGTCCGACGAGACGCGGACCTCGATGCCGGACGTGCCATGGGCTTCGATCGCCGGTCTGCGCAACGTCGTGGTGCACGAGTACTTCCGCGTGAACCCCGAGCTGATCCTCGACATCCTCGAGCATCAGCTTGCCGACCTGGCCGCCGCCATCCCCAAGAGCTGACACCGCATCTCCCACTCGCCCTCGAGCATGGTCGACTCGCGGCGGTATGCCGCAACCGCCGCGGCAGGCGTCGTGGCCAGTAAGTGTCGGGCCTCGATGTCACGCGGCCCGTCGGGCAAGGTCCTAGGCTGCCCCCATGGCGGTGGGCGGCGGTCGCAAGGTCCGGGCCGCCCGGCGCCGCAAGCACCGCATGGCGCGAGTCGCTCACGACCTGACCGACGCCCAGTGGTCGGCGTTGCAGGATGCATGGGGTGGGTGCGCGTACTGCGGCGCCACCGGGCGGCCCCTCCAGCGTGACTGTGTCCTGCCCATCTCCCGGGGTGGGCGATACACCCTTGGCAACGTGGTCCCGGCCTGCCGGTCGTGCAACACCAGCAAGTGCAGCGATGAGGTCACCGCATGGCTGCGGCGCAAGCGGCTCGATGAGCGAGCCTTCCTGCTGCGGCACGCCCAGATCCGGGCCGATCTCGAGCTCCGCTTCGTGGCGTCCTGACGCGGCGAAGAGACGCGGGTGTTCCCAGGCGCCGCTGTCTCATGATCGCCTGTCGGCGAG
>CAYYCE010000077.1:9425-9691 GCA_964469635.1 uncultured Kineosporiaceae bacterium | reverse complement strand
CGGCCGGCAGCGGGCCGAGGGTGCTGGTCAGCGGCGAGACGTCGGTGCCCGCCCCGACGGCGAAACCAGGCCCGGTCATCCCCGCGGCCACCCAGATCACCAGGTCGGGCAGCAGCACCACCTGGAGAAGGGTGATCACGACGCCGCCGAGGGCGCCTCCCCCCAGGGCCTGGTACAGATCGACGATGCGGCCGAATCCGAGGACGACCGCCACGACGACCGCGAGGCCGCCCGCCGCCAGCTGGACGGCGAGCGCGGCACCGATC
>CAYYCE010000077.1:9130-9415 GCA_964469635.1 uncultured Kineosporiaceae bacterium | reverse complement strand
GCGAGGTAACGGCGCAGCGAACCACCGCCGACCGGCAATGCGGTGGCCAGCCGCTCCAGCCCCGCCTCCGCCACGGTCCGCAGGTCGCCGTAGACGTACCGCCGGCTGCCCGCGAACCCGCCGATCAACGCGACCGCCGCCGCGCCCACCATCGCCTGCCACGCCACCGGACGGGCGAATCCGGTCGGGATCAGCAGTGCCACCAACAGCGCGATCAGCCCGTGCGTGGCAGCCATGGTGATCAGGGCGGCCGCCAGCGTGGTGAACGTGATCCACCGCGCCTCA
>CAYYCE010000077.1:0-9120 GCA_964469635.1 uncultured Kineosporiaceae bacterium | reverse complement strand
ATGAGCATCTACAAGGCTCGACGCAACCTAGAGAACGAGATGCTCGCGTACGCCGGGAAGGGGCGCTTCCAGATTCGCGCGCTCGAGCTGAGCAGTGTGATTCGGCAGTCCACGAGTCTGCTGGAAGCCATGGTGAGCAAGGCGGCCCGCGGCGCGGGACTGGGCGCGGCCCGGGTGGCGCCGGCGGCGATCCTGGCCGCCCGCGGATCCAGGCTCCGGGCCAACCGGGTGCCGGCGTAGCCGCAGGCCAGCAGGGGGACCAGCGTCAGTCCGAGCGGCAGCAGGGCGAGGCGGCCGCCCTCGATCTCCAGGCCGGTGTGCTGGGCGAGCAGCCACAGCGCCGCCGCGACCTTGACCACCTCCAGCCAGGACGCGCTCCCGCCCCCCGTGACCACCCAGGTCGCCACCACCGGAACCAGCACCACGACCAGGGACGCCGCCGCCGCCTGGAAGGCCGCCAGGGCGCCGGCGGCCTGGGCCATCGGCAACAGATCACCGGCGGGCGGGCCGGTCAGCGACAGGCCGGAGCCGTTGCCGCGGGAGGTCCTGGAGGTCACCCGTTCATGCTCGCCCGGCCCGCGGGCACGGACCGGGCACGACGCGCCGGGAAGGAGACATCACGGAATGCGTCAGGCACTATTCACACCGTGAATGGCACCGTGAACGGCTTCAGACGGTGAGCGGCATGGAGCGCCGCGGCGGTCCGACCGCGGGCGCCTCCGGTCTCGCGCTGCCCGGCGGGCGCACGATCGGCGTCTGGCTCGCGGGCGCGGTCTCGGCGGGCCTGGTCGTGGGCGTGGTGGCGGGGTTGGTGCGCTCCCCCCAGCCGAGGACGCTCGCCGCCTCGCCCAGCATCGCCTCCAGCCTCGAGCCGACGGGGGCGGCCACGGTCGGCGGTGTCGCCGTCACCGCGGCGGCGTCCGCGCAGGCCGACCCCACGCCGTCCGCGCCCTCGGCGGCCCCCGCCGTCTGGGTGCCCGCGCCCTGGGAGGACTCGACGCTGGAGCTGTCGAACCTGAAATCGGTGACCCGCACCTCCGAGGGCAAGACCCTGATCACCGTGGACCGCTTGACCTTCTACACCGGTGCCAAGGCCGCGGAGTACTACCACAAGCACCCCGAACTCGAGGCCGCCGAGTACGCGGTGGTCAACCAGAACCCGCGGCTCTACACCTTCACCCTGGTCCCCGGGACCCCGATCCTCCTGGGCCGGATGCGGTCCGAGGGCGCCGCACCGACCCCGCCGGAGCTCAGTGACGCCGCCCACCTCGCCTCCGGGTTCACCCGGCTCAAGGCCTCCGGCGCTGAGGTCTACGTCTGGCTGAACAACGACAAGAAGGACAACGGCTGGGTGACCTACGTGGCCGAGCAGTACTTCCCCTGACCGTGGCGCCCCTCGAACACTGATGGTCGCGGCTCAGAGGGAACGCATGATCTCCCGCATCAGCACGGCGGTCTCGGACGGCGTCTTGCCGACCTTCACGCCGACGGCCTCGAGGGCCTCCTGCTTGGCCCGCGCGGTGCCCGAGGAACCGGACACGATGGCGCCGGCGTGGCCCATGGTCTTGCCCTCCGGCGCGGTGAAACCGGCCACGTAGCCGACCACCGGTTTGGTCACGTGCGCCTTGATGAAGTCCGCGGCCCGCTCCTCGGCATCCCCGCCGATCTCGCCGATCATCACGATGGCCTTGGTCTCCGGGTCGGCCTCGAACGCCTCCAGGCAGTCGATGTGCGTGGTGCCGATCACCGGGTCACCGCCGATGCCGACGCAGGTGGAGAATCCGACGTCCCGCAACTCGTACATCATCTGGTAGGTCAGGGTGCCGGACTTGCTCACCAGGCCCACCGGACCGCGCTTGGTGATGTCGGCGGGGATGATCCCGGCGTTGGAACGCCCGGGCGAGATGATGCCCGGGCAGTTCGGGCCGATGAACCGCGTGGTGCCGGAGTTCTGGGCGTACTGGAAGAAGGTCGCGCTGTCGTGCACCGGCACGCCCTCGGTGATCACCACCGCGAGCGGGACCTTGGCGTCGACGGCCTCGTGCACCGCTCCCTTGGTGAACCTGCCGGGGACGAAGATCACGGTCACGTTGGCGCCCGTGGCCTCCACGGCCTCGGCCACCGAGCCGAACACCGGGACGCTCACGTGGTCGTCGAACTCCACGCTCTGACCGCCCTTGCCGGGGGTGACCCCTCCCACGATCTTGGTCCCGGAGTTGATCATCCGCTGGGTGTGCTTGCGCCCCTCGGAGCCGGTCATGCCCTGGACGATCACCCGGCTGTCGCTGTTGAGGAAGATCGTCACGGTCAGGCTCCCTTGCTCATCTCGATCGAGGCCAGCTCGGCGGCGCGATGCGCCGCGCCGTCCATGGTCTCAAGGTCTTCCACGCCGGGCAGGTTCGCCTCGTCGAGGATCTGCCGCGCCAACTCGGCGTTGTTGCCGTCCAACCGGACGACGAGCGGATGCGTGACGGTGGCGCCGTGGGCGGCCAGCAGCTCGAAGGCCTGCACGATGCCGTTGGCCACCGTGTCACAGGAGGTGATGCCGCCGAACACATTGACGAACACGCTCTTGACCTGGGGGTCGGACAGGATGAGCTCGAGCCCGTCGGCCATCACCTGGGCGCTGGAGCCACCGCCGAGGTCGAGGAAGTTGGCCGGCTTCACGCCGTACTCCTCACCGGCGTAGGCCACCACGTCCAGCGTGCTCATCACCAGGCCGGCGCCGTTGCCGATCACTCCGACCTCGCCGTCCAGCTTGACGTAGTTGAGGCCCTTCTCCTTGGCCCTGGCCTCGAACGGGTCGGCGGCGCCGTGGTCGTGGTACTGCTCGTGATCGGGGTGACGGATGTCGGCGTTGGCGTCGAGGGAGACCTTGCCGTCGATCGCGATCACTGCGCCGTCCTCGGTGAGCACCAGCGGGTTGATCTCGACCAGCGTGGCGTCCTCGGCGACGAAGACGCCCCAGACCTGCTTGACCACGGCGGCCACGGACGCCGCGAGCTCACCGTCGAATCCGGCCGCGGCGGCGATCTCGGCCGCCTTGGCATCGTCGACCCCGACGATCGCGTCCACCGGGACCTTGGCCAGCGCCTCCGGACGCTCCACCGCAAGCTGTTCGATGTCCATGCCGCCCTCGCGCGAGCACATGGCCAGGTAGCTGCGGTTGGCGCGGTCGAGCAGCACCGACAGGTAGTACTCCTCGGCGATCTTGGCGCCCTGGGCGACCATCACCCGGTGCACGGTGTGACCTTTGATGTCCATCCCGAGGATCTCGGAGGCCTTCTCCGCCGCCTCCTGCGGCGAGTGCGCCAGCTTGACCCCGCCGGCCTTGCCCCGGCCCCCGGTCTTCACCTGGGCCTTGACGACCACCGTGCCCCCACCGAGCTGCTCCGCCGCCGCGCGTGCCTCGTCCGGGGTGGTGGCTACCACGGCGCCCAGGACAGGGACGCCGTGCGCGGCGAACATGTCGCGCGCCTGGTATTCGAACAGATCCACGTTTGCGTCCTCACCGTCGTTGGTCGAAACGTCGCGAACGCGGACACCGACGTCACCGGTCGGGACCGCGCGCGTCAGCCTATCCGGGGCTCCGACCGCCGCGGATCGGGGGAGAACGTGCCTCACGTCACGTGGGTCGAACCCAGCGCCCAGCGGCCGATCCGGGCGTCCTTACCGCTGTCGCAGACCGGCGCCGTGACCCCTCTGGCTCAGGTGGCCGCGCCGACCCCCACGTTGGCACGCACCCATTCGACGATGGCGTGCATGGTCGTGCCCGGGGTGAACACCTTGGCCACGCCGAGGACCTCCAGCTGGGCGATGTCGTCGTCGGGGATGATCCCGCCGCCGAAGACCACGATGTCCGCGGCGTCCTTGGCCTTCAGCAGTTCGACCACCCGGGCGAACAGGGTGAGGTGCGCGCCGGACAGGACCGACAGCCCCACGGCGTCGGCGTCCTCCTGGATCGCCGTGTCGACGATCTGGTCCGGGCTCTGGTGCAGCCCGGTGTACACGACCTCCATCCCCGCGTCGCGCAATGCCCGGGCGACCACCTTCGCCCCGCGGTCGTGCCCGTCCAGACCGGGCTTGGCCACGACGATCCGCAAGGGGGCCATAGCGTTCCTCCAGTAGCTCTTCGAATGGGGCCGCCGGATCGTGTGTCCGGGCGGCCGGACGCATCGCTGCGTCACGAGCGTAGAGCGAGCGGCCCCCCGGGAACCATGACCAAGGGGTGGTCAACCGCACAGCCGCGCGGCCACCGGCTACCCTCGAATACCAGGAGGGTCCGTGGCGACACGAGGACGTGAGCGCGGGTCCGGTGCCGGGTCCGGTGCCGGAACCCCGAACCGGCGCGCCCGCCAGGGCGCGGTCTGCGCCCCAGGCGACGGCGCCGGGGTGTGGGCCGCCCTGACGCAGGCCACGGCCGCACAGGTCGTCCCCGGGGGGAGGGCCCTGCGGACCGCGGCCGACCTGCTTCCCGACATCCGGTCGCTACTGTCGCCGCGGGCGGCCCGCGGGGCGACGATCGAACTGCTGTGGAGCGGGGCGCACCTGGCGCTGTACCCGTTCGGGGTGCTCACCGATCGGCACCAGACCTACGACCGGTACCGCCTGGGGGACCTGGCGCCGCACCAGCGGGGCCTGGTGCTCGGGGACCTGGAGGCGGCCGGAACGCCCATCCTGCTGGTACACGGCATGGTCGACAACCGAATGATCTTCACCGTGCTGCGCCGCAGGCTGCGCCGCCGAGGTTTCGGCCGGGTGTTCACCATCAACTACTCGCCGATCACCAACGACATCCGGTCGGCGGCCCGCGACCTGTCGGGCGCCGTCGAGGAGCTCGTGGCCCGGACCGGGTACGAGCGGATCCACGTCGTCGGTCACAGTCTGGGCGGTCTGATCGCGCGCTACTACGTGCAGTGCCTGGGGGGCGACGAGCGGGTGCACACCCTGGTCACCCTCGGTTCACCCCATTCCGGGTCGTTGCTCGCCTGGGGGCTGCCGGTCCGTCTGGGCCGACAGCTGCGGCCCGGCAGCGAACTGCTGGCGGAGCTGTCCGGGCCGGTGTCCCGTTGCCGCACCCGGTTCGTGGCCTACTACTCCGACCTGGACCAGGTGGTGGTGCCTCACACCTTCGGCCGGCTGGATCATCCGGATCTGCCCGCCCGCAATGTGCTGGTGCGCTCGGTGGGACACATGTCGCTGCCCATCCACCGGTCGGTGGTGCGGGAGATCGGCGACATGCTCAGCCAGCTGGACAACCGGGGCGGAATGCTCACCGCGGGGGTCACCCGGTTGAGCGAGACGGGCTGACCGGCCCAGCGGCGTCGGTCTGCGACCCGGCCCGCGCCTCAGAGCCTGGTGACCGGGGCGTAGCGCAGCAGCAGCCGCTTGGTCCCCTCGTCGCGGAAGTCGATGTGGGCCACCGCCCTGTCCCCCGTGCCCTCGACCCGCAGGACGGTGCCCAGGCCGAAGCTGTCGTGGGTGACCCGGTCGCCCGCCGTCAGGTGCACCACCTCGCGGTTGCCGGGTGAGCGCACCCCGGGGCGTTGCGCCAGCCGCGCCACCGCCGGTGCCGAGCCGAAGGAGGTCGGCGACGAGCCGACCCCCACCGGTTCGACCCGGCGCCACTCGACCAGCTCGGCCGGGATCTCGGCGAGGAACCGGCTCGGCGGGTTGTAGTTCGGCTGCCCCCAGGCGCTGCGGACGACGGCCCGCGACACGTACAACCGTTGCCGCGCGCGGGTGATGCCCACGTAGGCCAGCCGCCGCTCCTCGGCGAGCTCGGCGACCTCGCCGAGAGAGCGCAGGTGCGGGAACGTGCCGTCCTCGAGACCGGTGAGGAACACGGCGGGGAACTCCAGGCCCTTGGCGGTGTGCAGCGTCATGAGCGTGACCGTCCCCGGGTCGGTGTGCTCCTCCTGCGCGTGCTCGCCCGCCGCGACCGCCTCGTCGGGCACCTCGTCGGCGTCGGCGACCAGGGACACCTGCTCCAGGAACTCCGTCAGCGACCGGGCGGCCACGCCGTCGTCGACCGAGACGGCCGACACGCCCGCCTCGTACTCCTGGGCGACGGCCAACAGCTCGGACAGGTTCTCGATCCGCGACTCGTCCTGGGGGTCGCGGCTGGCCTGCAGTTCGGCCAGGTAGCCGGTCTGCTCGAGGACGGCGGCCAGCAGGGTCGCCGGACCCGCCCCCGCCTCGGTCAGGGTGCGCAGACCGTCGAGGAGTGCGGCGAACGCCCTGATGTTGGTCAGCGAGCGGGTGGCCAGCCCCGGCGCCTCGTCGGCCCGGGCCAGCGCCTCGGAGAACGGGATCCGATCGCGCTCGGCCAGGGCCGCCAGACAGGCCTCAGCCCGGTCGCCGATCCCGCGCTTGGGGACGTTGAGGATCCGCCGCAGGTTGACCGTGTCGGCGGCATTGTCGATGACCCGCAGATAGGCCAGCGCGTCCTTGATCTCGCGCCGCTCGTAGAACCGGGTGCCGCCGACCACCCGGTAGCGCATCCCGGCCCGGACGAAGACCTCCTCCAGCGCCCGGGACTGGGCGTTGGTGCGGTAGAACACCGCGACGTCGCCGGGCCGGACGCCGTTCTCGCGGCCGAGCCGCTCGATCTCCTGGGCGACGAAGGCAGCCTCGTCGTGCTCGGTGTCGGCGACGTAGCCCACGATCGGCTCACCGCCCGCACCCGCCGTCCAGAGCCTCTTGGGCTTGCGGTCCGGGTTGCGCTCGATCACCGCGTTGGCGGCCGACAGGATGGTCGCGGTGGAACGGTAGTTCTGCTCCAGCAGGATGGTCCGGGCGTTCGGGTAGTCCTGTTCGAACTCGGTGATGTTGCGGATCGTCGCGCCGCGGAAGGCGTAGATCGACTGGTCCTCGTCGCCCACGACGGTGAGCTCGGCCGGCGCCACCGTGCCGTCCGTGCCGTCCGTGCCGTCCGTGCCGGCCCCCGCCGGCCCGGCGACCTCGGGTCCGGACGCCGCCCGCTCGGCCTGCTTCATCACCTGCGACAGCGACCCGCCGACCAGCTCACGGACGAGTACGTACTGCGCGTGGTTGGTGTCCTGGTACTCGTCGACCAGCACGTGCCGGAACCGGCGCCGGTAGTGCTCGGCGACGTCCGGGAAGGCCTGCAGGATGTTGACCGTGGTCATGATCAGGTCATCGAAGTCCATGGCGTTGGCCTGGCGCAGCCGCTGCGCGTAGCCCGTGTAGGCCTGAGCCAGCACCCGCTCGGCGGGGTTGCCGTCGACGACCCGGGAGGCGTAGGTCTCCTCGTCGATCAGCTCGTTCTTGAGGTTGCTGACCTGGTGGCCGAAGGCCCGCGGCGGGTGACGCTTGGGGTCGAGGTCCAGATCGCGGCAGACCAGGGCCATGAGCCGTTGGGAGTCCGCCTGGTCGTAGATCGAGAAGCTCGACCTCAGCCCGACCCTGCCCGCCTCGCGGCGCAGGATCCTCACGCACGCGGAGTGGAAGGTGGACACCCACATCCGGGAGGCCCGCGGCCCCACCAGCGTCGAGACCCGCTCACGCATCTCGGCGGCGGCCTTGTTGGTGAACGTGATCGCGAGCACCTGCCCCGGGTGCACGCCCCGAGCGGCCAGCAGGTAGGCGATCCGATGGGTGAGCACCCGGGTCTTGCCCGACCCGGCGCCGGCCACCAGCAGCAGCGGACCGCCCTCGTGCAGCACACCCTCGCGCTGCGGCGGATTCAGCCCGGACAGCAGATCGTCGACCGCCGGGTCGAGTCCGGGCAGCGGGACGTCGTCGAACCGGGTACTCATGGTGCGCTCCAGCCTACGGGCCCCGCCCGACACCGCGGACCCGCAGGACGGCGATCTGGCACGGCCTGCCCGTTCCCCATCCGGGCGCCCTCTGCCGGCCCCGAGTAGGTTGTGCAGCATGACGAACGACGTGCGCGGCTCCGCCCTGGCCGAGGCCAGAGCCGTCTACGACGCACATCTGGCCAGGGGTCTGAAGCTGAACATGCAGCGCGGCCAGCCCTCGGACGCCGACTTCGACCTGTCGAACGCCATGGTGACGGCCGTGGGCCCCGGAGAGTTGGCGATGGACGGCATCGACCTGCGCAACTACCCCGGTGGGGTGGCCGGGCTGCCCGCCGCCCGCGCCCTCTTCGGTGACTACCTCGGTCTGCCGTCGGCGAACGTGCTGGTCTGGAACAACTCCTCGCTCGAGCTGCAGGGCCTGGTGCTCGGCTTCGCGATGCTGCACGGTGTCCGTGCATCGACCGAGCCCTGGGCCCGAACCCGGCCGACGATGGTCGTGACCACCCCTGGCTACGACCGGCACTTCCTGCTGCTGCAGACGATGGGCTTCGACCTGGCGACGGTCGCCATGACCCCCGACGGCCCGGACGTGGAGGCCATCGCCCGGATCGCCGCGAGCGACCCCGCCGTCAAAGGCGTGCTGTTCGTCCCCACGTACTCCAACCCCGGCGGCGAGACGATCAGCGCGGAGAACGCCCGGCGGCTCGCCGAGATGCCCACGGCAGCCGCCGATTTCACGATCTTCGCGGACGACGCCTACCGGGCCCACCATCTCGGTGAGCCCGACGCCACCGTGAACCTCGTCGAGTCGTGCTCCGTCGCCGGGCACCCCGACCGGGCCTTCGTCTTCGGCAGCACAAGCAAGATCACATTCGCCGGTGCGGGCCTGGGCTTCGTGGGCACCAGCACGGACAACCTCGCCTGGCTCACGACCTACCTGGGGGCCCAGAGCATCGGGCCGAACAAGGTCGAACAGGCCCGGCACGTCCGGTTCCTGGGCGGCTACCCCGGCGGCCTGGCCGGCCTGATGCGCGACCACGCCGCGCTGATCGGCCCCAAGTTCGCCGCGGTCGACGAGGTCCTGACCGCGGAGTTGGGCACCGACGGCGAGTACGCGACCTGGACCCGGCCCCGCGGCGGCTACTTCAGCTCGTTGTTCACCGCCGAGCCGGTGGCCTCCCGGGTGGTCGAGCTCGCGAACGCCGCCGGGGTGAGCCTGACCCCGGCCGGCGCCACCTACCCGAGCGGGAACGATCCCGCCGACAGCAACATCCGGATCGCCCCCACACGACCGCCGGTCGAGGATGTCCGCACCGCGATGGAGGTCGCCTCGGCC
>CAYYCE010000076.1:0-9761 GCA_964469635.1 uncultured Kineosporiaceae bacterium | reverse complement strand
CGCTGGCCCAGCGATTCGGGCTCGACCTCGAGCGCCGGTTCGCCGGTCTGTCGAAGGGCAACAAGCAGAAGGTGGGCGAGGTGCAGGCCTTCATGCACACACCCGAACTGCTGATCCTCGACGAGCCGACCAGCGGCCTGGACCCGTTGCTGCAGCAGGAGTTCCTCGAGCTCGTGGTCGAGGCGCAGCGGGGCGGGGCCACCGTGTTCATGTCCTCCCACGTGCTGGGCGAGGTCGACGCGGTGGCCCAGCGGGTGGCCGTGATCCGCGAGGGCGCCATCGTCGACGTCGACGGCATCCACGCCCTCAGGTCCCGGGCCGGACAGCGCATCGAGCTGCGCTTCGCCTCCGCCGTGGCCGCCGCGGAGTTCGCCGGGCTGGACGGCCTGAGCGACATCTCGATGACGGGCACCGGACGGGGGACGACGTTGACCGCGGTGCTGCGGGGCTCGCCCGACCGACTGCTCAAGGTTGCCGCCGGTCACGAGGTGGTCGGCTGGTCGGCGGCCGACCGGAGCCTGGACGAACTGTTCCTGGAGTTCTACGAGACCAAGGAGACCTCCGTTGTTCACTGACGTCGCACCGGTCACCGGTTGGGTGATGGCGGGCCGGCGCCGGTCCCTGATCCTGTGGGGCATCGCGATGGCGGCGGTCGCCGCGCTGTACACCGCCATGTACCCCGCCATGGGCGGTGCGGAGATGGCAAGGATGACCGAGGAGCTGCCCGAGGGGATGGTCAAGGCCTTCGGGTACGAGGAGATCGGCACCGCCGCCGGGTACATCGGCAGCACGGTGTACGGCCTCCTGGGGCCGGTGCTGCTGCTGGTCTTCGGCGTCGGACTCGGCGCCCGGCTGGTCGCCGGCGACGAGGAGAGCGGCCGGCTCGAGCTCGAGCTGACCGGTCCGGTCTCGCGGCGCTCGGTCTACCTGGAGCGGCTGGCCGCGCTGTGGATCAGCGTCGCGGTCCTGACCCTCGTGGTGGCGGCGGCCACCGGACTGCTCGCGCTGCTGCTCGGCATGGACCTGCCCGCGGGGCACCTGGCCGCCGCCACGGTGGGACTGCTGCTGCTCACCCTGCTCCACGCCACCGTGGCCTACGCCGTCGGAACCACCACCGGACGTCGCGCGGCGGCGCTCGGTGCGGCGTCCGCCCTCGCGGTGGCGGCGTTCATGCTCGACGCCCTCGGCCCGGCGACCGGCGCCGACTGGATGACCGCGATCTCCCCGCTCTCCTGGTACCGGGACCCGAATCCGCTGGTCCACGGCAGCGATCCGTCCGGGCTGCTGCTGCTGGGCCTGGTCACCGCGATCGTCGCGGTCGCCGGGCTGGCGCGGTTCCGCTCCCGCGACCTCATGGTCTGACTCAGGGTCTGAGCCCCGACCGGGCCCTCGAGAGCCGGTGCATCGCGACCGGGCATGATTCCTGCGTGAACCGATGGCAGGGCCACGTGATCGTGTGCGGGCTGCACGGCCTGGGCGTGCGGGTGGTGGAGCAGCTGCAGGCCGCGGACGTAACGGTCGTGGTCGTGGACGACGACCCCGACCCGCGGCTGGCGCGGCTGGTCCACGGCTGGGGCGTCCCCCACCTGGCGGACAACCCCCGGATCGCGCAGACCCTCGAGGACGCCGGGGCCGACCGGGCTGCGGCCCTGCTGTGCATGGAGTCCGACGACCTGCACACCCTGGAGGTCGCCCTGCTGGCCCGGGAGCGGTACCCGGACCTGCGGATCGTCGCCCGGCTGTCGAACCCGGCGGTCGGCAGTGCGCTGGCCGACATCGTCGGGGAGCGCTCGGTGCTGGACGTCGCCGAGGTCACCGCCCCCGCCGCGGGCGCCGGCGGCGCCCTGGCGCTGTGCCCCGGCCGGGACATGCCGGTCAGTGAGGGCGACACGGTCACGGTGCTGGGTCGGCCGCAGCGACGTGACCGACGGCGGCGGGTACCTGTTCCGTGCGGTGGGCGCGGCGCTGCGGACCGCCTTCGACCGGCAGGTGCAGATCGTCGTGACGGTGCTGCTCGCGCTGGTCGTCGTCTCGACGGCCGTGCTGACCCACCACCGGGACGGTCAGGGCGGGATGGGCGTGGTGGACGCGGTGTACTTCACCGTCGAGACCGTCGGCACCGTCGGCACCGTCGGCTACGGCGACTTCTCCTTCCGGGAACAGCCGACGTGGCTGCGGATCTACGCGATCGGGCTGATGCTCGTGGGCGCCGTCATGGCGACCCTGATCTACGCCTTGCTGACCAACGCGCTGGTGAGTCGGCGCCTGGAGGAGCAACTGCCTCAGCTGCGTCGGTTGGGGGTGCCCGTCGTCATCGGCGACGCCACCCTGCGCTCCACGCTGGAGTCGGCCAACGTCGCCCGGGCCGGGGCGGTGGCCCTGCTGACCAGCAACGATCTGACCAACCTCGAGACCGGCATCGCGGTGCGGGACCTCGCCGGAGACCACCGGGAGATCCCGATCGTGTTGCGTGTCTACGACCGTCAGCTCGCCCGCACGGTGGCCAGCGGGTTCGGGTTCCGCCAGGTGCGGTCCACGGCGGCGCTGGCCGCCCCCTGGTTCGTGGGCGAGGCTCTCGGCCTCGAGGTGATCAGCACCTTCTACGTCGGCGACCAACTGCTGCTGATCGGGCAGATCACCGTCGCCGCGGGCAGCGAGCTGGACGGGATCGCGATGGACTCCCTCGGGGCCGATGTCCGGGTGGTTGCGATCACCCGGCACGGCACGACCGAGCGGCGGGACCTGCCGCGCCGGGCGACCCGGATGTTCGCCGGGGACATCGCCCACCTCGTCGGGGGCTGCGAGGACCTGTTCCGCGTCGTCCGCCGCAACGCCCCGGCCGCCCAGGTCTGAGGCGCTCGCGGCGAACCCGGGCGCTCGCGGCGGGTCGGCCGGCGGGGCGGGACCTCACCGGTCCGTGGAGAACCTCACCGGTCCATGGAGAACATCAGGATCCAGTCCGGGTCGCCGGCGGCGTTCGGGCCCGGTGTGGTGAACGTCGGGGACATCGGGACGGGGCGCTCCCGGCCGGTCGTGGGGTCGATCCACCGCGCCGTCGTGCCCGGGGCCGTCACCGAGGTGTCCACCGAGATGGTGTGCTCCGCCGGCAGGTAGACGACGGCCAGCCGGCCGTCCTCGGTGCGCGCCGCCGTCACGTAGTCGTTCTCGAGCACGTCGATCGGGTCGTCGGTGGTGATCGGTGTGCCGCGTCCGGCGGTGACCAGCCGCCCGTCGGTGTCGGGCACCAGCCGCCACCAGTCCAGGGACGAGAACCAGTCCCGCAGCCGGCTGATCTGCGTGACCGCGGGGGTCGACAGCCGCTGCTGCCACCCCGGGTCGAATCCCCAGTCGTGACCGCCGACGAAGTCGCCGGAGGCACCCGAGGTCAGGGCCCACATCAGCTGACGGCGCAGGGTCAGATCCGTGGTGGGTGGGGTGTCCGGCTGGTTGTTCTCGGTCTCGTAGTTCGCCTCGCCGAGAACGGCGGGCATCGTCGGGGAGTACTCGTAGGCCTGCAGCACCGCCCGGTAGGTGGGGAAGTAGGTGTAGACGAAGTTCCAGTCCACACGCCTCGACCAGTACGGGCTCTCGGTCGAGAGGGACTTGTTGTACCAGAGCTGGATCGAGAACGGGCGGTTGTCGCCGGTCGCCCGGATCCCCCGGACCATGGCGTCGATGCAGTGGTCCACGTGACTGCCCCGTGCGGGGTTCTCGGCGCGGGGGAAGTAGTCGCCCCCGGACATCCATACGATGTTCGGCAGGTCCTTGAACCGCTCGGCGACCATCCGGCCGTAGGTCGAGCACTGCTCGACGGAGGCTCGGCTCACCCGCTCAGATCGGAACGAACGGCGCAGCGGCCGCCCGCCCGTTGGTCGAGGACCTCACGCCCGGCGTCCACGTCGATACTCGATCGCTCGCCTGTCAGCAAGCCACCGTAGGCGCGGCCCGAGCGGGCAGTTCACACCAGATTCCCGATCCCCGCGCCCGCCAGCAGGCTGCGGTAGCCGGCGACGTCCTCGGCGGTCGGTTCGATCAGGTCGCGGGCGCAGGGCCGGGTCCCCTGCCGCCGGAAGCCGGTGACCCGCACCCGGATCTGCGGATCGAGGGCGAGCAGCCAGGCCGCGGTGCGCTCGAGGGTCGCGGCGTCGTCGTTGAGGCCGGGGACCAGCAAGAGGCGGACCTCGTGCAGCAGGCGCCGGGTGGCGAGGTCGGCATGGCTGGCGAGGACCCGGGCGTTCGAATGGCCGGTGAGGACGACGTGCATCTCGTCGTCCAGGGCCTTGAGGTCGAGCATGACCCCGTCCGTCACGGGCGCGAGCGCGGCCCAGACCGCGGGGTCGGCGTCCCCGTTGCTGTCGACGAACCGGGTGAGGTGGGCGGTGGCCGGCTCGGCGGCGAGTGCGGCGAACAGCGTCAGCACGAAGCCGGCCTGCAGCGTCGCCTCGCCGCCGGTGACCGTGACCCCGGTGAGGAACGGCGCCGCGTCGCGGATGCCGGTCAGGACGTCGTCGAGCGAGGTCGGTTTCATCAGCGGCGGGCGCTGCGGGATCGAGCAGGGGTTGTGGCAGGTCAGGCAGTCCCAGCCGCAGCCCTGCAGGAACAGCACGTATCGGTTGCCGGGTCCGTCGACCGCGGAGAACGGTTCGCTCCCGGCGAGGTGGGCCTCGCGGGTCATGGCGATCGCCGTCCGTTCGGTCACCGGCATCGGCCTACCCCTCGGCCGGCCCGCGCCGCCCGGGGGCGGGCTGGACGACCCGCCTGCCCAGATGCTGGTTGTCGAGCGCGGCAGCCCCCAGGACGGTGCTGGAGTGGCGCACCTGCCTGGACTGCCCCGACTGCGCGGACTGCCCCGCCGGGTCGCCCGGCTCGCCTCGCCGGGCCCGCCCGGCCAGGATCGCGGCGACCCTGGCGGCGGCCGCCTCGCGCAGGGCCACGACATCGCGATCGCGGACCAGGTAGCCGGTGATCCGGACGAAGCCGTTGCCTTCGACATCGAAGGTGAAGTCCCGCATGCCCTCGGCGAACGCGCCCCGCAGAACCGCGACCACGGCGTCCGGGTTGTCGCGAACGGTTGGGTCGAACCGGAACACGTCGCTGATGCCGGCGGGGAAGTGTCGGTGGTTGGGCGCCACCACCCGGATGTGCTGGTACAGCTGGGGTTCGCGGCCGGGCGGGATCCGGGCTCCCGCTGTGACGTCGGCGTCGGTGTCGATGCCAGACTGCGCGTGCAGCAGTGCGTGCCCGCCGGTGGCCTCGCAATAGGGCATGGGGAGCGCCCGGACCAGTTCGGCCGTCCGCGCCACCAGCGCGTGGGCCACGTCGGTCGCCACCTGGTCGCGGCCGTAGCGCGCCGGAGTGCCGCCTGCGCCGGCGACGCCGTCCCGGGCCAGTAGTTCCTCGACCGCCTCGGCCACCCCGAAGAGCCCGAACATGGCCGTGAACCTGGCGCGTTCGACGAGGCCTTCCCGGACGAGCCAGTCGTGCTCGAAGAAGGCGGCCTGATCGACCAGGAACCGGATCCGCGCCGCCATCAGTTCGGCGGTCAGTGCCACATCCACGGGGAGGGTCTTGGTCAGGTAGCGCGCGGACCCGCCGTCGGCCCGACGGACGCTCTCTGCGAGATTGAACCGGACCAGCGTGTGCGAACCCCCGCCGCGGGGAAGGGAGTTGTAGCAGCTCGCCACCCCGTAGGCGGTCCCCAGGTCGGCGACCATCATCGGGTGGTTGACGAAGTGGGGTTTTCCGTCGGCGCAGGCGGTCAGCACCGCCTCGCGGAGCAGGTCGTCGGGTGTGCGGACGGGGTCGACGCGCAGGGTCAGGTTCGGGACCACTTGGCGAAGCTCGCGATCGACGCGGAGCAGGGCGCGGACGACACGGCCGTCGTCCGGCCCGAGATCGGCGTGGACGAAGGCGTCCGGCATGGTGCGGTCGATCAGTCGCCAGAACGGGCGCAACCGGGCGACCAGCTGGTCGTCGTCCAGGTCGGTGGCGAACGGTTCGAGCAGGGTGTCCAGGTCGCCCAGGTACACCGGGTACCCGGTGATCGACGGGACATTGGCATACATGGCGAGCAGGAACGTCAGGGCCTCGTCGAGATCGGTGGGCGGCGCCAGCTCCAGGTGATCGCTGCCCACCGCCAGCGCCCTCGCGTAGTCCGGCAGCACATAGCGGGGCCGGTAGGGGGCGTTCCCCTCGCCCATGTCGTGGACCACGTCCTTGGCCTGGGCCTCGCGGCACGCCTCGCTCACCGGCAGCGGATCGAGCGCGTTCTCGGCGAGCGCCGCAAGCCGCTGCACCCGCTGCCGGTAGGTGAGTGACGGATCCTGCAGACACTCCGTGACAAGTGCCCGTAGTTCGGTCGTGTCCATGGCCGCACGGTACGTCCGCGGGGATGGGGTGGGCTGAGGCCCAAGGGCCCGCCCGCAGTTTCCGACTCATGCGTGCCTCGCGAAGGTGACCGTCTTGATGCCCCGGTGATCGGTGGCGATCCGATGCCGGTAGTCGGGGTGGTGGAGTTGACGGTGGTGGAATCCGCAGACCGGTACGGCTCGACGGAGGTCGGTTCGCCCTCCGAGTGACCAGGGGTCTTGATGGTGGAGCTCCGACCACGCGTAGGGCCGGTCGCAGCCGTCGGCAGCGCATTCGTCGTACATCGTGGCGAGGGCGGCTCGGTGGGCCTCGGTGAAGAGCCGGCTCGCCCGCCCCAGGTCCAGCGGCAGCGAGGCGCCACCCAGGACCGAGGGGATGATCCCGGCCTGGCACGCCAGTCGGCGGGCCTGACCTGCGGACAGCTCGTGCCCTGTGTCCACACCCGCCGCGCCCAGCCTGTCGATGAGCCTGTCGTGGTCGAGGGTGACCACCACGGTGGCGGCGACCCTGCTGGACAGCCGGTCGGTGGGGAGGTGTTCCAACAGTTGGGCGAAGGCCAGGCCCTGCCGGTGCGCCCAGTCGATGCCCTGCGCGGGCGCGTCGTCCACGGTCGGGGCGCCGGTGGAGTGCCGGGGCGCAGTGAGTTGGTGCACCGCCTTGCGCAGGATCCCCGCCGCGAACTCCGGGACGGTGAAGTGGCCGGTGACGGTGCCGTCGCCATTGTCATGCATCGCCAGCCGGGTCCTCGCCTCGCCGCGGTCCTCCTCAGAGCGCAGCACGGCGCCATGGTGGGCGTCCACCTCCCGGGCAGAGCGGCCGAGCGTCGCCAACGCCCGGCGGGCGGCACGGCGCAGCCGGCCGGGATCCATGCTGGTCGCCTTCTCGACCAGCGAGGCCTCGATCCGGACCCGTTCGTCGGGAGTGAGACCGTCCGAGAGTTCCTCGACGCTCTTGGCGATGACCGCGGCATGATCGCTGGAGAGATCACCCTGGGCGAGGGCCTGCCGTGTGGCCGGCAGGTCGGTCTGCAGTGCCGTCGCGAGGCTGACGTCCCGGGCCGCCTGTGCGCCCCTGGTCTGAGTGGCTTGCGCCAGCCACGCCGATGTACCCGTCAGGCCCGACGCCGCACCCACGCCCGCGGCGTCCACCGCCGCCACGGCCGCCAGGCGGGCGGCGTCAACGCGCCGGCCCAACCGCTCCAACGCCCGCACGTCGGCGCCCGAGGCGGCCGAGCGCCCCAGGCTCTCCCGCACCGCCGCCACCGCGTCCACGGCGACCGCGATCGCGGCTGCCACACCACCCGACCCGCCGCCGGCCTCGGCGCCGGTCACGTCGGATGGCCTCGAACCACGTTCCAATACGACTTCCCCTGTAGCCATGCTCATACTATAGTCGAACACATGTACGAATGCAATGGAGTCGTCGACCCGTCAGCCGATCCGACGGAACACCTCGGTCTGCAGGAGATCCATGGCGTCGAGCACCTGTTCGACCGGGCCGAGGGTGCCGGTGGGAACGATCAGCTCGTCCAGGCCGATCCGCGCGTACTCCTCGACACTCTCGGCGATCTGTTCGGGGGTCCCGCCGTATGTGGGCATGGGATTCGTGGCCCTCGCCCGGTCGACGGCGCCCGGATCGTCGTCGACGACCAGTCGGGCCTGAGCGCTCCGGGCGATCCCACGGGGATCGCGTCCGATCGCCTCGCACCCACGGTCGAGAACGGACATCTTGTGGGCGATCACCGAGGGCAGGCCCCAGGTGTTCCACTCGTCGGCGTGCCGGGCCACCAGAGGGAGCATCCGCTGCTCACCGGAGGCGCCCACCATCAACGGGATCGGGCGCTGCACCCCCTTGGGCTCGCACACGGCGTCCTGGAGGCGGTAGTGGCATCCCGCGAAGGTGGTGCGCTCCTGGGTCAGCAGGCCTCGCACCACCTGCACCGCCTCCGCGAACCGGTCGATGCGCTCTCGGACACCGGGCAATTCGATGCCGTACTGCCGGTGTTCGTTCTGTTGCCAGCCGGCGCCCAGGCCGAGCACGAACCGGCCGCCGCTGATCTCGTCCACCGTGGCCGCCATGTTCGCCACGACCGCAGGGTGCCGGTAGGTGTTGCCGTAGACCATGGTGCCGATGCGCACCCGGGGGACGGCGGCGGCGAGCGCAGCGACCACCGAACCGGCCTCAAGCATCGGCTCGGTGATGGGGAACGGTCCGGGTTGGTTCGGCATGAAGTGGTCGGCGAACCACACTCCGTGCCATCCGGTCTCGGCGGCGTGGCGGGCGATCCGCAGGACGGCGTCGAACGGCTGGGCGGCGGATGGCCAGATCGAGAACCTCATCGCCTCACTCTGGCTGGCGGAGCGCGAGGAGCGTTCTGTCGGTCACCTCCTCCGGCGGGCCGCCCAGGTCGACCGCGACGCCGTCCTCGTCGGGTTCGAGCGGCTCGAGGGTGTCGAGCTGGGAGTCCAGCAGCGAGGCGGGCATGAAGTGCCCCCCGCGCCCGGTCAGCCGGGACGCGATCGTGTCGCGCTCGCCGTTCAGGTGGACGAAGCGAACCTGCGTTCCGGGCGCGGCACGGAGCACGTCGCGGTGGGCCCGACGCAGGGCGGAACAGGCGACGACGCCGTCGTGGCCCGCCTGCGCCTGGTCACCGAGCCAGTCGGCGACGGCGGCCAACCACGGCCGGCGATCCTCGTCGTCCAGCGGAAGCCCGTCCCGCATCTTGGCGACGTTGCCGGGCGGATGCAGGTCGTCGGCGTCGAGGAACGGGACGCCGAGCCGGTCGGCCAGCGCCGCGGCCACGGTGGTCTTGCCGCAGCCGCTGACGCCCATGACCACGATCCCGGTACGCATGGGGGCCGTCCGCACGTCGGGCAGTCTGCCGTCCGGGCCCGGAGGCGTCTACCCGGTGGTGGTGGCCGTGCGCGAGGTCGTGGGGCCCGCCCCCGCGGAGTTGAGGGGGGTAACGGTCACGGTGTACGTGCGGCCAGGGCGCAGGTTGATCAGGGTGACACCCCGGCGCCCGGCGCCGTACTCGGTGTCGTTCGAGGTCCAGGTGCGGCCGTCGGCGCCGCTCTCGGTCCAGCCGAGGCGGTAGCTGGTGGCTCCCGGGGCCGCCCCCCATGCCAGGTCGAGTGTCGTCGACGTCGGATTCGACAGATTCATCGACGACACCGTGGACGGCCGGGACGGTGCGTTCAGGGTGTCCATGGCTCGCTTCGACGCGGGCCCGGCCCCGGCGGCGTTCAGTGGGGTGACCGAGACGCTGTAGGTGCGGCCCGGTCGCAGGTTGATCAGGGTCACGCCGCGGGCGTCGGCGCCGTATTCGATGTCGTCGGAGGTCCAGGTGCGGCCGTCGGCGCCGCTCTCGGTCCAGCCGAGGCGGTAGCTGG